>JAYUSX010000498.1:0-17718 GCA_043755475.1 Actinomycetota bacterium | reverse complement strand
ACGGCAGTGCGGCTCGCCCGCGGCTACACCGGTCGCGACCGGCTGGTGATCTTCCACGGCAACTTCCACGGTGCCACCGATGCGTTGCTCGCCGCCGGTGGCAGCGGCGTCGCCACGCTCGGCCTGCCTGGAACGGCGGGCGTGCCGGCGAGCGCTGTCGCGAACACGCTGGTGGTGCCGTACAACGTGGTTCCCGAGCTCGATGACCAGGTCGCCGCCGTGTTCGTCGAGCCCGTGGCCGCGAACATGGGGGTCATCCCTCCGGCGCCTGGGTTCCTCGAGGGTTTGCGCGCCGAGTGTGACCGGGTCGGAGCGCTGCTCGTGTTCGACGAGGTGATCACCGGCTTCCGCCTCACTCGTGGCGGGGCGCAGGCGAAGTACGACGTCGCTGCCGATCTCACGACCTTCGGCAAGGTGATCGGTGGCGGCCTTCCCATCGGTGCGGTGGGCGGTCGGCGCGAGGTCATGGAGACGTTGTCGCCGCTCGGCAAGGTGTTCCACGCGGGCACGCTGGCCGGCAATCCGCTCGCCACGGCCGCGGGCAGGGCTGCCCTCGGCGAGCTCACCGGCGACGTGTACATGGAGCTGCTCGCCCGCGCCCGACAGCTGTCGGCCAACCTGCGCGACGCCTGCTCGGCGGCAGGGTTGCCGGCCCAGTTCCCTGTGGTTGGCACCTTGGTCGGCATGTACTTCGGCGACGGGTTGGGCAATCGCGCACCGACGAACTTCGAGCAGGCCAAGACCACCGACGAAGGGCTGTACGCGACGTTCTTCCACGCGATGCTGCGCGAAGGTGTCGCGCTGGCGCCGGGTGCCTACGAGGCGCTGTTCGTCGGCCTGGCCCACACCGACGAGGTGCTCGATCAGATCGGCGAAGCCGCTGCGCGCGCCGCAGCCGCGGTGATGAGCACCCGGGGCTGAACTCGGGCTCAACCGAGGCCGACGGGGCTGATCGCGTGTGACACGGCGCACCGCCTAGCCTCGATCGCCGATGCGGCAGTTCTTCACCCTCGGGTTCTGGTTGTCGTTGCTGGCGATCGGCGGGCTCACCGTCGCGCTGGTCGCCGTCACCCGCGATGATCCGCAAGTTCCGCAAGTTCCGCAAGGTCCGCAGGGTGCGGAAGGTGCGGAAGGTGCGGAAGGTCCACCGGGTGCGCTCGACGAGGGCGAGCAGAGTGCCGCCGACGCTGGCGAGAGCGTCGGCCCGATCGAGCGAGACATCGATCTGATCGGCATGGTCTTCCTCGCTCAGGCCGATGCCGGCTTCGACATCGTCGACGGCCGCACGGTCGGCAACCTGCAGATCCGCGTCGATGGCTTCCGCTACATGAACGTGATGGCGGGAACGCCGGGAGAGAACCGATGCGCGGCGCTGGCGGAGCTGGCCCAGTGCGCGGTCGCGGCCGACCTCTTGGGAGAAGCCGTGCTGTGGTTCTCGATCGTGCCGCTCTCGCCGCGCAATCTGGTGGAGCTGCCGGCACCCGTCGGGTTGCGCGAAGGCAATCGTCTGCAGTTGACCAACGGCTGGATCGTCGATCGCGCCAAGGTCGTCGAGCGCGACTGCGAGGAGGACACCTCGGGGTTGTCCGATCTGATCGATCGTTTCGGGCCGGAGGCCACCACGGTGTACAGCCTCGATGAGCAGCGCGTCGTCCGGGTGTCGTGCGCTGCCACCAGCGGCGACACCAGCGTTCCCTGAGCGTCCACAGAGTTCGGTCGCCTGACCGCGTTGCGTGACGATCTGTGTCGGATGGCGTAGGCCCGATGGCTCATCCGACCTGGTGCTGGGGTGCAAGCAGGGCCGCGAGCTGAGAGAATTGACGTCGGCACCGCGGGGTCACGTCCGACGGTCCATCCTGATCTCAGCGAGGGCGGAGTGATTGCAGTGACACCGAACCGACCGATCCAGAACACGCATGACGAGCGATGTGCGCCGGCGCCTCGAGCGCGCCGCATCGGAGCCATCTCCACGATCACGGGGCTCATGCTCTCGGCGGTCGCGATCACCGGTGTCGTCGTCACCAGCCACGCCGACTCCGCGCCGGCCAACCCCGCCGACCCGGCCACGCCGCTCACCGTGTCGGCCGATGCCCTGCCGACCGTGCAGATCGACGGTGTCGCTTGGTCCCAGGTCGTGATCGGCAACACGGTCTACGTCGGTGGTCGTTTCACGAACGCCCGGCCCGCCGGAGCTGCGGTTGGTGTGAACCAGACGCCGCGCACCAACTTCCTCGCGTACGACCTCACCACCGGAAACCTGATCACCACCTTCGCGCCGTCGTTCAACGCTCAGGTCCGCACCGTCGTCGCATCGCCGGACGGCACCCGTCTCTATGTCGGTGGTGACTTCACCACGATCGACGGCATCTCGCGTTCGCGCGTCGCGGCATTCGATGTCGCGACGGGAACCCTGGTGCCGTTCTTCCCCTCCGTCGCGTACAACGTGCATGCCATCGCGATCCACCCCAGCGGTTCACCGGTCTACGTCGGCGGCAACTTCAATGCCGTCGGCAGCGTTGCCCGCGGTCAGCTCGCGGCGTTCAACGCAGCAAACGGTGCGCTGCTCGATTGGGCGCCGCAGGCAACCGGCGGTCTGGTGAAGGCGATGGCCATGTCGCCCGACGGCACGAAGGTCGCGGTGGGCGGTCAGTTCACGGCGCTCAACGGAGGGAACAACCCGGGGTTCGGCCTCGGCATGGTCGATGCCGTCACCGGCGCATCGATGCCCATGGCGATCAACGCCACGGTCCGCAACGGCGGAAACACCGCGGGCATCACGGCGCTCGTCACCAACGGCAACGATCTGTTCGGTGCCGGATTCTGGTTCGGTGGCACCGGCAACTTCGAAGGTGTGTTCTCCGCTTCGTGGAACGGCGGCACGATCAACTGGCTGGCCGACTGCCACGGTGACACGCACTCGGTGTACGTCGGCGGCAACGCCGTGTACAACGTCGGTCACTCGCACGAGTGCGGTGGCATGCCCGAGGCATACCAGCGCACCAACCCGTGGACGTTCGTGCGAGGCATCGCGTTCAGCCGTGCCGCAACCGGCACGCTGGCGCGCGATCCGTACGGCTACTTCAACTTCGAAGGCAACCCAGCGCCCACCTTGCTCAACTTCTTCCCTGCACTCGACGCCGGCACGTTCACGGGCCAGAGCCAGGGGCCGTGGAACGTCGCCGGCAACGGCCAGTACGTCGTGATGGGTGGCGAGTTCCGCAACGTCAACGACTCGCCCCAGCAGGGCCTGGTGCGCTTCGCGCTGCCGAGCATCGCTCCGAACAAGACCATCCCTCGACTGTTCCTGTCGAACTGGCTGCCGCGGGTGGTCTCGGTCGAGCCGGGCACCGCACGCATCACCTGGACCGGCAACTGGGACCGCGACAACGAGAACTTCACCTACCGGGTGTACCGCAACAACGACGGCACCCTCGTCCACACCACCACGGGATCCTCGCGGTGGTACGCGATGCCGACCTACGGATTCACCGACACGGGTCTCACCCCGGGCTCGACGGTGCAGTACCGGGTGAAGGCGTTCGACGCGTTCGGCAACGAGGCACCGAGCGATTGGGTCTCGGTCACGGTGTCCGGCTCGAACCCATCGCCGTATGCGAGCACCATCCTGGGCGATCGACCCCTCGACTACTGGAGGCTCGGCGAGCCGAGCGGTGCATCGCTCGACATGGCCACGGCCGACAACCTGACGATCAACGGGTCGGTCACGCGCAACGTGGCCGGAGCGGTGCCGGGCGACGCCAACACGGCGATCACCTTCAGTGGTTCGTCCTCGCAGTTCGCGGCGTCGTCGCCGGCACGGGTGGCACGCCAGCAGTTCTCGGTCGAGGCGTGGTTCCGCACCAGCGCCACCACCGGCGGCAAGATCATCGGCTTCGGCAGCTCGGCGACGGGCACCTCGTCGTCGAACGACCGACACCTGTACATGGGCAACGACGGCCGCGTGCGCTTCGGGGTGTCGTACAACGGGGCCAAGGTGGTCGCGTCGGGCCCAGGGCTGAACAACGGTCAGTGGCACCATGCGGTCGGCACCTTCGGCGGCGGCACGATGCGGCTGTACGTCGACGGAGTCGAGGTCGGATCGCTTCCCGGCGTGCCGATGGCCGGCACCTACACCGGTGTGTGGCGAGTAGGCGGCGACAACCTGAGCGGATGGCCCAACCGCCCGTCGAGCGACTACTTCAACGGCACCATCGACGAGCCCGCCGTGTACCCGCGGGCGCTCACCGCTGCCGAGATCGCCCAGAACTACGCGATCGGTTCCACGGGCACGATCCCGAACCAGGCCCCGGTTGCATCGTTCACGGCCACACCGACGCCGTTGTCGGTGGCTGTCAATGGTTCGGCATCCTCGGATGCCGACGGCACCATCGTGTCGTACGCCTGGGACTTCGGGAACGGCAACCTGGGCACGGGGGTCACCGCCACGAATGCGTATGCCGCAGCGGGTACCTACACGGTGCGGCTCACCGTCACCGACGACGACGGTGCCACCGGCACAACCACCCAACAGGTGATCGTGCCTGCGGTGCCCGTGAACCAGCCGCCGGTCGCAGCGTTCGCTGCCACCCCGACGCCGCTGGCCGTCGCGGTGAACGCTTCGGCGTCGTCCGATCCGGACGGCACGATCGCCTCGTACGCCTGGGACTTCGGTGACGGTGGCACGGCAACCGGTGTCACGGCCACTCGCACCTATGCCACGGCCGGCACGTACACGGTCTCCCTGACGGTGACCGACAACCAGGGCGCGACGAACACCACGACGCAGTCGGTCGTCGTGCCTGACATCCCGCCCAACGGTTCGCCCACGGCGTCGTTCACGGCCGCGCCCTCACCGCTGGCCGTCGCGGTGAACGGTTCGGCGTCGTCCGATCCGGATGGCACGATCGTGTCGTACGCCTGGGACTTCGGTGACGGTGGCACTGCAACAGGTGTCACGGCCAGTCGCACCTATGCCACCGCAGGCACGTACACGGTCACACTGGTCGTCACCGACAACGTCGGCGCCACCGGCACCAGCAGCCAATCGGTCGTCGTGCCGGCCATTCCGGTCGGTCCGCAACCGTTTGCCACCGACGCCTTCGAGCGCACGGTTGCCAACGGGCTCGGTACCGCCGATCTCGGAGGTGCGTGGACGCTCGCCGGTGCGGCGACGAACTTCGCCGTCTCGGGAGGCCTGGCACAGGTGCGGATGGCCGGTGCCGGCCAAGGCGTGTCGTCGTTCCTCGCCGGAACGTCCACGGACACCGAGGTCCGGGCAATCGTCGGGGCCGACAAGCCGGCGACGGGCGGTGCCATCTTCACGTCGGTCGTCGGCCGCCGAGTCGGCACGTCCGACTACCGGGCCAAGGTCCGGCTGCTCACCAGCGGAGGCGTGCAGATCTTCGTGACGCGGGTCTCGGGTACCGAGACCGATCTCGTGAACCTCACGGTTCCCGGCCTCACCTACGCCGTCGGCGATCGGCTGCAGGTGCGGTTCCAGGTCACGGGCACCGCACCCACCACACTGCGCTTGAAGGTGTGGAAGGTCGGCACGGTCGAGCCGGCCGCATGGCAGCTCACGACGACCGATGCCACGGCAGCACTGCAGGCGGGCGGCGGTGTCGGCTTCGTCACCTACCTGTCGGGCGCGGCCACCAATGCCCCCGTGGTCGGTCTGTTCGACGACCTGTGGGCCGGCCCCACCGCATAGCCCCGTCGCCGGCAGCCCACGCAACCCAGGCCGTCAGCCAGTTCAAGAAACCGCGATGAGCGATGAGTGCCGGTGGCGCACTCATCGCTCATCGCAATGCCGCGTCGTAGTCTCGCCACGTGCATGACGATCGGGTGTTGGTGGAAAAGCGCATCGAGCGGGAGCTCTGGCAGCGGGTGTTGCCGCACATGTACCGCCGGCGGTTGGCCCTGACGATCGAGGCGTGGGATGTGCCGGGCGAACCAGTGCCGTACGAGGAAGCCGTCGGCCAGGAGTTCCGGCCGTTCGCGATCGGTGAGGCATGGGGAAGACCGTGGGGTACGACCTGGTTCCGGCTCAGCGGTGAGGTCCCCGAGGGCTGGACCGGTGAAGGACTCGAGGCCGTGGTCGACCTCGGGTGGGGGATGAGAGGTCCGGGGTTCCAGGCAGAAGGGCTGGTGTGGCTCGACGGCCGACCGCTGCAGGGTGTGCACCCGCGGCGCACGGGGGTACCCCTCCCCGAACTGGGTGTCGGCCCGTTCTCGTTCTTGGTGGAGGCGGCATCGAATCCGTCGATGCCGCAGTCGTTCCGGCCGTCGCCGCTCGGGTCGCTCGACACGGCCGGCACCGCACCCCTGTACCGCGTGACCAAGGCCGACCTGGCCGTCCTCGACCACGACGTGTACCACCTGTGCCTCGACGTCGAGGTGCTCGTCGGGGTGATGAAGGGATTGCCGCTCGACGACCCGCGGCGCCAGCGCCTGCTGCGCCAGTTGGAGGATGCGTTCGACGTGATCGACATGGCCGACGTCACGGGCACGGCGCATCGGGCGCGCACGCTGCTCAGACCTGCGCTCGACCTGCGCGCCCGAGCGAGCTCGATGCGTGTGATCGGTGTGGGCCACGCGCACATCGACACGGCCTGGTTGTGGCCGGTGCGCGAGACGGTGCGCAAGTGTGCGCGCACCTTCGCCTCGGCCATACGACTGATGGACGACGACCCCGACTACCGCTTCGTGTGCAGCCAAGCCGTGCAGTACGCATGGATGGAGGAGCGCTACCCGTCGCTGTTCGCACGCATCACCGAGAAGGTGGCCTCCGGGCAGTTCGTGCCCGTGGGCGGGATGTGGGTCGAGGCCGACATGAACCTGCCGAGCGGGGAGAGCCTCGTGCGTCAACTGGTCCACGGCCAGCGCTACTTCGAGAGCAGGTTCGGACTCCGTTGCAAGGAGGTGTGGATCCCGGACGTGTTCGGGTATCCGGCGAGCATGCCGCAGGTGTACGCGGCTGCAGGGTGCGATCGATTCGTCACCCAGAAGCTCAGCTGGAACAAGCAGAACCGCTTCCCGCACAACACCTTTTGGTGGGAAGGCATCGACGGCACTCGCGTGCTCACCCACTTCCCGCCGGTCGACACGTACAACGCGGAGGTGACCGGCGAGGAGATGGCCTTCAGCGAGAGGAACTTCCGCGAGCACGGCTGGAGCGACTGGGCGCTCATGCCGTACGGCCACGGCAACGGCGGTGGCGGGCCCACCCGCGAGATGGTGCAGCGTGCACATCGGATGAATGACCTCGACGGCGCGCCGCGGCTGAGTCTGGGCACGAGCGACGAGTTCTTCGATCGCGTCGAAGCCGAGCTCGCCGGTGGAGCCACAGCGCCCGTGTGGAGCGGTGAGCTGTACTTCGAGATGCATCGCGGCACGCTGACGAGTCAGATCGAGACCAAGGTCGGCAACCGCCGCTGCGAACGTCTGCTGCGCGAGGCCGAGCTGTGGTGGGCCACCGGTGGAGCCGTGCCGCCCGCCGTCGCCGAAGAACTGCGCGTGCTGTGGAACGACGTGCTGCTCCAACAGTTCCACGACATCATCCCGGGCTCATCGATCGCATGGGTGCACGACGACGCCGAGCGCGAGCACGCTCGCATCGCCGGGCGCTTGGAGGAGCTGATCGAGCAGGCGTTCGTCCGAATGGGACTGATGGGGCTGATGGGAGCGGCGGGAGCATCGGAGGTCGGCGGTGACGACTGGGCTGTTGCAAATGCAGCAACGCATCAACGCACCGAGGTCGTGTCGGCGCCGGATGGCTCGCCGCTGATCGTTCAGGTTCCGGGCAGCGGCTTCATCCCGCTCGACCGGGGGATGATCGGGTTCGAGCATGTCCCCGACGTGATCACCACCGAACGATCGATGGCCAACGGGCAACTGGCCGTGTCGTGGGATCTCGATGGGTCGATCTCATCCATCATCGACATGGCTCGTGGGCGCGAGTTGCTGCCAGCGCGCCGATCGATCACCGTCGAGCTGGCACCTGATCACCCGGTGGAGTACGACGCCTGGGACGTCGAGTCGTGGACCGCCGGTCTCGGCGCGCCCGTCGCCGGCGACAGCGAGATCACATGGCTCGAGCGATCACCGCTGCGCGCACGGCTGCAGGTTCGCCGCAGCGTAGGCACTGCATCGACGATGACCGTGGTCTACACGCTCCGCGCGCTCAGTGCTCGCCTCGACCTGGAGTTCGACATCGACTGGCACGAGAGCGAGCAGTTGCTGTCGTTGATGGTGCCGCTCGATGTGCGGGCCAGTGAGGCCGTGTGCGACATCCAGTTTGGCTACGTGCGCCGACCGACACACCCGAGCAGCCCCTGGGATGCCGCCAAGTTCGAAGTGTGTGCACACCGATTCGTCGATCTCGCCGAACCCGAGTTCGGAGTCGCGGTGCTGAACGACGGACGCTACGGACATGGGCTGTTCGATGGCGGAGTGAGGGTGTCGCTGCTGCGTGCCGCGCGCTATCCCGACCCCGACGCCGATCAAGGCCGGCACCGGGTGACGATCTCGATCCTGCCGCACGGCACGGGGCTGCACGAGGTGCTGCACGAGGCCGAACTGCTGAACCTGCCGGTGCGATTCGTCCGCGGCCGGACCGACCGGTGGCCAGATCCCGTGGTCGAGATCGACGAATGCGGGGTGCAGCTGAGCGCCGTGAAGCGGGCCGACGACGGCGATGGCGATCTGATCGTGCGGCTGTACGAGGCATGCGGTGATCGTCGACAGGTGTCGGTTCGGTTGGCCAGCCCTGTGCGTTCGGCCGTGCGATGCAACGCGCTCGAGGAGCCGCTCGAAGCCATTGACGTCGCCGATGGCTTCGTGTCGATCATCCTGCGCCCGTTCGAGATCGTGACCTTGCGCCTGACGTGACCCGTGGGGAAGCGCCGCGTCAGTCGAGGCCGAGGTGGCGCATCGCAACTGCTGCATAGATCGCGGTGCCGTCCACCATCGCCTGTTCGTCGAAGAAGACTCGGTTGGAGTGGTTGGGCGCCGCAGTCGCGACGTTGTGGTCGAGCGGTGTACCGCCGAGGAACATCATCGTGCCGGGTACCTGTTCGATCACATAGCTGAAGTCTTCGGCCCCCATGATCGGATTGGGGAGCTTGACGACCTTGTCGGCCCCGATGATGTCGCGAGCCACGTCCATGCTGAAATCGGTGAACGACGCGCCGTTCACGGTGACCGGGTACCCGAGGGTCACGTGCACCTCGACTGCGGCGTCGTGCGCCGCGCCGATCCCGTCGGCGACGCGCCGGATGCCCTCGTGCACCTTGGTGCGGGTGCGCTCGCTCACTGCACGGATGGTGCCGAGGATCTCGGCCGTCTCGGGGATCACGTTCGAGGTGGTGCCGGCGGTGATCTTCGAGACGGTGACGATGGTGGGATCGAACACGTCGATGCGCCGGGTGACCATGGTCTGCAAGGCCTGCACGATCTCGCACGCGACAGGAATCGGATCGAGGGCACGGTGGGGCTCGCTGGCATGTCCGCCGCGGCCGGTGACGGTCACCGTGAAGGTGTCGCTCGAGGCCATGCACGGCCCGGGCCGAGTGGCCACGTACCCCACAGGACTCGATGACGTGATGTGCAACGCGAACGCTCCGGTCACCGGCGACGAACTGCCATCCACCGGATGGATGCCTACGTCGAGCAGACCTTCGTCGAGCATGTACCTGGCGCCGTGGTGGCCTTCCTCGCCCGGTTGGAACATGAACAGCACGCGACCCGGGATGTCAGCAGCGCGTGCCGACAGCAGGCGGGCCGCGCCGACGAGCATCGCGGTGTGGGTGTCGTGGCCACAGGCATGCATCACGTTGTCGACCTTGGAGGCGAACTCGAGGCCGGTGTCCTCGGGCATGGGCAGCGCATCCATGTCGCCGCGCAGCAGCACGGTCGGCCCCGGGCTGCCCCCGTTGAGTACCGCGGCGATGCCGCTGGTGGTCTGGTGGAGGGTGAGGTCGAGAGGCAGCCCCTCGAGTGCCTCGAGCACGGCCTCACGGGTGTGCGGGAGGTGGTTGCCGACCTCCGGCCACTGGTGCAGGCGCCTGCGTAGCTGCGCCATGTCGTCGAGAAGGTCGCGGGCTTCCTCGCGGAGCGTGTCGGTCGTCATGTGGGGATGCTAATCAGGTGGCGTGAACGATGTGACCGGTCGACGACGAGGCGGTGAACCGGAGCTGGTCGACGTGGTCGACGACCACGACAACGTTCTGCGCACCGTCACCCGAGCGGAGATGCGCCGTGATCGGCTGCAGCACCGCGCCGTCGCGATTGCCGTGTTCGCCACCGACGGGCGGCTACTCGTGCATCGGCGTGCCGACGACAAAGACGTGTGGCCCGGCCAGTGGGACATCGCTGCGGGTGGTGTGGTTGCGGCGGGCGAGAGCTACGCCATCGCAGCGCGCCGCGAACTGGCCGAAGAGCTCGGCGTGGAGGCGGTCGAGATCGAGCCGTTGGGGCACGGGCGCTTCCAGGACGATGCCGTCGCACTGATCGGCCAGGGGTTCCGCACGGTGCACGATGGTCCGTTTCACTTCACCGACGGCGAAATCACAGAGGTGCGATGGGTGACGTGGACCGAGCTCGACGAGTTGCGTCGGCTGCATCCGTTCGTTCCCGACTCGATCGCGTTGCTGCTGCCGCTCATCGATCCTCGACGCTGACCGTCACGGTTTCCGATCGGCCCGGTCCGCTGCCGTCTTTGTCGCCCGACGGGGCGAACGGTCGCTCCGAGGAAGCAGGAACGACCATGTCGATGTTCGGTGCGAACCCCGAGCAGCTCGCCGCCCTCGGCCGGCAGTTGCAACGGCAGATCGACAGCATCGAGGCGATCACCAGCACGGTGACATCCGCGTTGGGCGGCACCACGTGGGTCGGACCTGCCCGCGATCGGTTCGAACAGGAGTGGACGGGCTCGTTCCGCACAGCGCTGGCGCGACTCGGCGAAGCCTTCGACGCCGCAGGGCGCGACTGCGTCCAGCGCTCCACGGAGTTGCAGAGGGTGATGGGCGCCGGGTGACCGGACGGGTGCGGCGCGGCCCGCCGGTACCATTGCCCGTGTGTTGACCCTGGAGTTCACGATCGAACCCTTCGTCGAGGGACAGCCCGGGCCACACGTGCTCCAGGCGGTCGCGGCAGCAGAGGCGCTCGGTGCCACCGTCGAGTTCGGACCGTTCGGCAGCACCTGCGTGATTCCAGCGGCACGCGCCGGAGAGCTGGCTCAGGCGGTCATCACCGCGGCGTTCGCCAACGGCGCGACACATGTGTCGATGTCGGCCGCGCGCACGTCGCCAGACGAACCACCTCATGGCGAGGCGAGTGTGTCGTCGTCCGGTCTGCAGGGGACGGAGGTCGACGAGTGGGCCGATCCGGGCGATCCCGGCGATCCTGCACATCGGGGAGGGCCGTCGTGACTCGCGTGCCGCGTCATCCCCTCGTGCTCGCGGTGAAGCCCGTCATCGAGGCGCTCGGAGCCCAGATCGTGCCGCTCGATGCGCGAGAGCCGGGCGACCTGCCGCTGAAGTGGGAGGGCGTGGAGGTGGCCGTGGTGCGGATGGCACCGCTGCACGGTGCGCTCGACCGGCTGATCGAGGGCGTGGAGCGCGAGTTCGGCACCCGTCTTCCGCAGCTCACTCGCGAGGAGAAGCAGCGAGCGATCCGTCTGCTCGACGAGCGGGGCGCATTCACGTTGCGTCGTGCCGTGGAGGACGTTGCCGACGCGATGGGCGTCAGCCGGATCACCGTCTACAACTACCTGAACGCCTTGCATCGGTCGTGAGCAGGGCAGGTGAGCCGGTGTCGTCGCGCCGCGCTCGGGGGTCGATCGGCCGAACGCGATCAATCCCGGCCCGCGACATGCCGATGGATCGGGCACCATGGAACACATGAACCGTCCCTATGAGGTCATCGGCTTCGATGCCGACGACACCCTCTGGCAGAGCGAGGATGGTTTTCGCGCCAACGAGCTGCGCTTCGTCGAGCTCGTCGCTCCACACACGCCCGAGGGCATCGACGTGAAGGGGGCGCTGACCGCGGTGGAACGCAAGAACCTGCACACCTTCGGCTACGGCGTGAAGGCGTTCGCCGTGTCGATGGTGGAGGCGGCGATCACGATCAGCGGAGGTCGTGTGCCCACGTCGGTGATCGCCGAGCTGGTGGAGATGGCCCGCGAGCAGTTGGAGCAGCCGGTGCGCCTGCTGCCCCACGTGCCCGAGGTGTTGGCGAAGGTGGGCGCGCACTACCGGATCGTGCTGATCACGAAGGGCGATCTGGTGCACCAGACGCACAAGATCACCACGAGCGGGTTGGCCCACCACTTCGAGCACCTCGAGGTGGTGCTCGAGAAGGATGCCGAGACGTACGCGAAGCTGCTGTGCCGATTCGAGGTCGCGCCCGAACGGTTCTTGATGGTGGGCAACAGCGTGCGCAGCGACATCCTGCCGGTGATGTCGCTCGGCGGGCACGCGGTGCACGTGCCCTACCACCTGCTCTGGGACCTGGAACACGTCGAACACGACGAGTTGTTCACCGAGTTGTCGTCGCTGGCCGACCTGCCCGCGTTGCTCGGCATCGCCTGAACCGTTCCCGACCCGATCGGTTCCCGGCCGGATCAGAGCCGGCGCAGTGAGACGTCGGTGACCCGGTGGTCCAAGCCTTTGCGCAGCAGGAGGCTGGCCCGAGTACGAGTCGGCGCGATGTTCTCACGCAGGTTCTTGCCGTTGATCTCGCGCCAGATGGCGCGGGCCGTCGCGACGGCCTCGTCGTGGCTGAGTTGGGCGTAGGTCTGGAAGAAGCTGTTCGGGTCCTGGAACACGGTTTCGCAGAGCTTGAGGAAACGGTGGACGTACCAGTCCTCGATGTAGGTCTCGTCGGCATCGATGTAGATGCTGAAATCGAAGTAGTCGCTCACGAACTCGTCGGCCGAGCCGACCTGCAACACGTTGAGACCCTCGAGGATCAAGATGTCGGGCCGGCGCACGATCACCTCGTCGCCCTCCACGATGTCGTACACGACATGGCTGTACACGGGAGCGCTCGCCTGGGGTGCCCCGCTCTTCAGCTCGCGAAGGAACTCGATCAGGCGGCGCGTGTCGTAGCTCTCGGGAAAGCCCTTGCGGTTCATGATCCCGCGCTCGGCCAGCACCGCGTTGGGGTGCAGGAAACCGTCGGTGGTGACGAGGTCGACCTGGGGATGGTCGGGCCAGCGGGCCAGCAACGCCTGGAGAATGCGAGCGAAGGTGCTCTTGCCGACCGCCACGCTGCCGGCCACGCCGATCACGTAGGGCACCTTCGGTGCGAGCGTGCCCAAGAATGCTGCCGACACCTTGTGCAGGCTCTGTGTGGCGGCCACATAGAGGTTCAACAAGCGCGTCAACGGGAGGTAGATCGCCGCCACCTCGTCGAGATCGATGCGATCGGTGAGGCCGCGCAGCTCGCGGAGGTCGGCCTCGCGCAGCGTGAGTGGTGTGGCCGCGCGAAGGTCTGCCCACTCGTCACGCGAAAAGGTGAGATACCGGCCGTCTGCCTCGGTCACGGCACGACCATAAACCCCGTAGCGGCGCGACTCGCAAACGTGGCGCATCGGGATCAACCGTCGTCGGGGAGGTCGTCCCATCGCCACGGGTCGTCGAACGCCGCAGTCGCTGCCTCCGACGGTGGCCGCCAGTCGGTGCGGCGCGCGATCAGCACGGCAGCACCGAGGAACCCGATGGCTGCAGCAAGGCCCGAGAGCAGACGCATCACCGAGTAGGCAGCGCCCGGTCCATCGGCGATGGACAAGGGAGCGGCGAGCTCCCGCGGCCCTGCGCTCACCAGCACCTGACATCGGTTGCAGTCGTCGTCGATCTCGATCGTGGCCGAGAAGCGGCCATCGGACCTGGCCGTGCCGACGATCGGGTCGGTGCAGGTGTCACCGCACAGTCGCACCGACACGGCGGCCCCCGGCGGCGCCGTGTCGATGTCCACCCGCACCTCGTCGCCGTCCAGATACGGACCTGCCGGTTCGACCTCGACCGTGAGCTCTCGTGGCCCGTCCCCGAACACGATGAAGGCGTCCGCAATCTCGTCGTCGGCAGGGAATCGGACGACGACGACGCACCGATCGCTCCGGCCGCACCGCCCCGTGTCCACCACCTGGTACAGCACGTCTGCGGCGCCGTCGTCATCGGTCACCACAGGCAGCGCGTTGCCGCACGCCGTCAGGCCGTCGGCACCGTCGCGAGATCGGACGACGCATTGCTCGATGGTGCCGCGTGATGACCCGTCGCGTCTGATCGCCATCCGCAGGACGTCGCCGTCGCTGAGATCGGCGTACGTCGATCGCGCCCGCACCTGCCTGTCGGGGCGGGCGTTCAGCGTGACCAGTGGTCGATCCGGGGTCGACGGGATCGGTTCGCCGGACGTGTCCTCCTCCGGAGTTTCGTCGCCCGGCGTCTGTTCGGCGGACGGCTCCTCGCCGGCCGACGAGCCACCGATGAAGACGCTGGCACCGAAGAGCACGACGAGCAGCGCCGTGATGGCCGCGATGACGCCGATGACGCTAATGACACCGATCCCGACCTTGGTGCCCACGCCGTCTTCGGCGCCCGTCGTGCCCACCATCGCCCCTCAGCCGTGACGCGAGTCGGGTGCGGGAGCCTGCGGAGCGGTCGAATCGTCGAGGTGGCGGTTCAGCGTGAGCAGCCTCCCCATCACCGGCAACGCCATCAGGTTCACGCTGTGCAACACACCGATGATCAACAGGATCCCCGCGACACGGGCGGTCTCGTGCTGGAGCTGAGACGCCCCGACCCTGTCGGCCCACCCACCCTTAGGTTCGAAGCTCACCGTGAACAGGATGTACGAAAAGAAGATCAGGTAGTACGCCACATCGGTGAGCATGATGAAGCTCTTGCCGGTGCGGGGATTGGCACGGAACACGTCCGCGGCGTAGCTCCGCCCGAATCGTTTGATGAGGGGGCCGAGCCAGAACGCAACGGCGACGAGCACTGCGCAGGTCATGAGTTCGAGGATCCACCAGTCCATGATCGGTTCTCCTTGATGTGTGTCGATGACGGCGATGGTCAACGAGGCTGAGGCGGCGAGGATGCAGACGAAGACGGTGACGAGCGAGCGATGCTGGCGTCGCAGGCGCCGGTCGTCGTCGATGCTGAAGCTCACGCGAGCGAACAAGTCGTCGCGCTCCGATACGTCGGCGGCAGCCTCGTGGAACACCACGCTGAGCCGGCCCTCGATCGCCCCGGGATCGTTCGGGTTCATCGGGTCTCCGATGGGCCGAGCCGCCGTTCGAGGGCTGCGAGGCCGCGCTGGAGATGCGTCTTGACAGAGTTCCTCGAGATGCCGACGGTTGCAGCGATGTCGTCGATGCCGAGCTCGTCGTAGTAGCGCAGCACGAGGCAGACCCGCTGTCGATTGGGGAGGTCGCGCAACGCCTCGATCACCTCGCGTTGGTCCTCGCGCACCAGCACCTCGTCGTCGGTGTCCCGGACGGGTTGTGTCAGCGGCAGTCGGTGGCGCATCGAGACCAGGCCGCGCCGGTTGTGGTCACGGGCGAGGTTCACCACGATGGAGCGGAGGTAGGCAGGGGCGCGCTCGGCATCGTCGATGCGATGAGCAGTGCGTGCGAGACGGATGAAAGCCTCCTGGACGAGGTCCTCCGCGGCGGTCAGGTCGTCGACGAACAAGCGAGCAAGGCGCACCAGGTGCGCGCCGTGGTCGCGGAACATGTCGACGACGAAGGAGTCGACGTCGAGTGCTGCTGGTTGGGAGGCGCGTGGGACAGGGGTGACCTCGACCGCGCAGAACGCGGGAACGTTGCACCAGGCGAACAGCGCCCCGTGAATGCGCACTCCTAGAGCGTCCACGGTTCCCATGGTCGCACACACTGCTGTCATCGGATTCCGCCACCTCCGGCTCTGCGGCTCATGCCATGACAGACGTGCGTCGAGCCGTCGCGGGTGACATGGAATGTGGTGTCACCCGATCCGGCCGGTCGAGCGTCTGTTGGGTGTGAAGACGAACTCGAAGGAGCCGACATGACGACGACGTACAGGCGTGAGACGACAGGCTGGGAGAGCCTGACACCCACCGAGCGTGCGGTCGTGGAGCTGCTGCTCGAGGGCGGGACCAATCGGGTGATCGGCGACCGGCTCGGGGTGTCGCGTCGCACGGTGGAGACCCACCTCGCCCACGTGTTCCTGAAGCTCGGTGTCGACAGTCGAGTGAGTGTCGCGACCCAAGCCGCGAGACTGGGGATGTGAGACGCTCTGAACCGGCGGGCCGTTGCTCATAGGGTGGGCTGATGCCGCCCGCCGCGATGTCCGGTCCCTCGCCCGGTCTCTCGTCCAGCCGGCCCTCGCGGCGCAAGCTCCTCGGTGCGTGGTACACGCCGACGGAGCTGGTCGATCATGTCGTTGCGATCACCTGTGCCGGCATCGTCGCCCACAGCGACCGCCCGCTCAGGGTGCTGGATCCGGCGTGCGGCGACGGCAGATTCCTGTCAGCGGTTGCCGAACGATTCGGCGGCACCGTCGAACTCACCGGTGTCGATATCGACCCGGCTGCGGTGACGGCATCGAGGGAGCGGGTGCCCGACGCCGAGATCGTCCTGGCCGATGCGCTCGACCACCCGTGGGGTGACCGACGGTTCGAAGTGGTGATCGGCAACCCACCGTTCCTCAACCAGATGTCCTCGGCCACCTCGCGAGGCGGACGGTCGCGCTTCGGGGGCGGTCCGTATGCCGACGTGGCCGCCGAGTTCCTCGCCCTTGCGGTGCATCTCGCCAGCGACGACGGGGGACGGGTCGGGCTGGTGTTGCCCCAGTCGATGTTGTCGACCCGAGACGTGGCGCCGATCAGGGATCTGGTGCTTCAGCGGACGTCGATGACCCACCTGTGGTGGTCGAACACGCCGATGTTCGATGCCACGGTTCGAACATGCGCAGCCGTGTTGGAGGTCGGCGCCGTCAGCGGTCCGGTCGTGCGCACGTTCGGTCCCCGGTTCGAAGCCGCATCGTCTGCGCCGCCCGCCGTGCTGGCGTCCGGTTCGTGGGCTGCATTGGTGCTCGACGACGTCAGACTGCCCGCGGCCGCTACCGGTGGCGTGCTGGGTGACATCGCGTCGTTCGTGGTCGACTTCAGAGATCAGTACTACGGCCTGGTGGGCGCGGTCGGAGACGACGTGGACGGGCCGCCGCTGATCACGAGTGGGTTGATCGAACCGGGTCGGTGCCTCTGGGGCGAGCGGGCCACGCGGTTCGCCAAGCAGCGCTACGCCGCACCGCGGGTCGACATCGCCCGCTTGTCGCCTCGCATGCAGGACTGGGCGCGCCGTCGGTTGGTGCCCAAGCTGCTCATCGCCAACCAGACCCAGATCATCGAAGCCGTGGCCGATCCCGAAGGCACCTGGCTGCCGAGCGTGCCCGTGATCACCTGCGTCACCGACGTCGCCGACGACGTCGCTCAGGTCCTGGCAAGTGGCCGTGCGACGCAGTGGGTCGGTCACCGCGCTGCGGGAAGCGGATTGTCGGCCAGATCGATCCGCCTCAGCCCCGCATTGCTGGCGAGCATCCCGCTCGGCTGACCAGGGAGGGAGCGTGTTCGTCGTGGGGGCGCGGGACCCCTCGCGACGATAAATGACTACTGTTCGTCAGACTTCTTGCCGATACTCAGCCGACCCCCACGCAGGGTCCCCCCACGCGGATG
>JAYUSX010000497.1:0-2693 GCA_043755475.1 Actinomycetota bacterium | reverse complement strand
GCTCGACGGGCGTCGGCGGATCGATGACTGTACTCACGGTGGTCGGCTCCTGCTCGTGGTGAACGATGGGAGGAAGTATACCCTCCGGGGTATTACTTGTACACCCGTTGGGGTATCTGGCGGGCGCGTTCCACTCTCCTGACGTTCGTTCGCGACGACGGCCACGTCCGAGGATCAGGGCCTCGAGTCGACCCAGCTGTGAATGGTCTGGAAGTAGTTGGCTCGGTCGTACATCTGCGGATCGGGGACGTTCGCTCGGCTGACGCTGCCGCGCAGCTGTTGAACGCTGTCGTAGTCGCGCTCGTCCATCCAGGTCACCAGCTCGCGACGCATCGTCAGCAGGTGCTCCGGGCCATGGCGCAGCAAGGCGCTCGTCGTCATCACCACGTCCGCACCGGCGAGCAGCAACTTCAGTGCGTCGAGGCCGCTGTGCACCCCACTGCTGGCAGCCAACGATCCCGTGATGTGTTCGCGCAGAACGCCGATCCAGTGCAGCGACAGGCCCACCTCGGCAGGCGTCGAGAGCTGCAGCTTCGGCCGCACCTCGAGCGTGTCGAGATCGATGTCGGGCTGGTACAGGCGGTTGAAGAGCACGAGCCCGTCGGCACCGGCCAACTCGAACGCGCGTGCGGCGTGCGCGAGCGCGGTGAACCACGGCCCCACCTTGACCGCCAGAGGGATGCTGACCTCGGCGGCCACCTCCTCGATCAACTCGGTGAGGCGGCGTTCCACCTCGACCGACGAGGTCATCGGGTCCGTCACGGTGTCGTACAGGTTCAGCTCGATCGCATCCGCTCCGGCATCGGCGATCAGCCGTGCATAGCGCACCCACCCGCCCGGCGAGACGCCGTTGAGGCTCGCGATCACCGGAATCGAGACCACGCTCTTCGCATCCTCGACGAGGTCGAGGTGGTGGTCGGGACCGACCTCGACACCATCGAGATGCGGCAGGTAGCTCAGCGCCTCGCCGTTGGTGTCGCTGCCTGAACCCAACGCGTACTCCACGGCGAACGCTTCGTGTTCGATCTGCTCCTCGAACAGACTGGGCAGCACGATGGCGCCGGCTCCGGCTGCCTCGAGGCGAGCCCACATCGACGGGTCACCCGTGACGGGACCCGGCGATGCGACGAACGGACTGTGGAGCCTGAGTCCGAGATACGTGGTGGTGAGATCGATCATGATTCGTCCTCCATCTCCGAGAGCACGGCATCCGCGGCGTGCTCGGGGGCCGAACGCTCGACGCCGGTCAGCTGCTGGTAGTAGGTCCACCGGGCGCTGACGTCGTTCTGGGCGAGGCGCATCAACTCGGCGGCGCGATCGGGATCGCTCCGACGCAGCATCGCGAACCTCGCCTCCGTGGCTGCGAACTCCGCATACGGAACGGTCGGCTCGGCGCTGTCGAGTTGGAACGGATGGGTGCTCTCGCCAGCGCCGGGGCGGTAGCGATACAGCGGCCAGTGACCGCTCTGCACCGCTGCCTTCTGCTGCGTCATCGAGCGGGACATGTCGTAGCCATGAGCGATGCAGCTCGAGTAGGCGATCACCAACGACACGCCCGGCCACTGTGTGGCTTCGACCAGCGCCTTCACGGTCTGCACGTCGTTCGCCCCCAAGGCGATCTTCGCGACGTAGACGTCGCCGAACGTCATCGCCTCGAGACCGAGGTCCTTCTTGGCCGTGCCCTTCCCACCGGCGGCGAACTTCGCGACGGCGCCACGGGGGGTGGCCTTCGACGCCTGGCCGCCGGTGTTCGAGTACACCTCGGTATCCATCACCAGGATGTTCACGTTGCGACCGCTGCCGAGCACGTGGTCGAGGCCACCGGCGCCAATGTCGTAGGCCCAGCCGTCGCCACCGACGATCCACACCGCACGCCCGACCAAGGAGCCCGCCAACTCGTGGAGACGCCGCGCGTGGTCACCGTCGAGATCCGCCAGGGATGCGCGCAGGCGCTCCACACGCGATCGCTGGTCGCGCACCCCTGCATCCGTGACATCGTCGACGTTTGCGAGCAGACCGGTGACCAGGTCGGGGTCGAGTCGGTGGTCGAGCTCGACCAGTAGATCTGTGGCGGCTCGCCGTTGCGCTTCGTACCCGAGGCGGATGCCCAGGCCGAACTCGGCGTTGTCCTCGAACAGGCTGTTGCTCCACGCCGGACCACGACCGTCGGCGTCGGTGGTGTACGGCGTCGTGGGCAGGTTGCCGCCGTAGATGCTGGAACACCCGGTGGCATTGGCGATGAGGAGACGGTCGCCGAACAACTGGGTCAGCAGCTTCAGGTACGGCGTCTCGCCGCATCCCGAACACGCGCCGCTGAACTCGAACAACGGCAGCCGCACCTGGCTCGTCTTCACCGACGCCGGGTCGAACGCCGTGACGTCGGCGCTTGCGGTGGCGAGGAACTCGGCCCAGGCGATGCGCTCCTCGGCCAGGTGATCGTCGATCGGGCGAAGGTTGATGCTCTTGCGTTTCACTTCGCTCTTGTCGTGTGCGGGGCACGCGGTCACGCACAGCCCACAACCGGTGCAGTCGTCGGGCGCCACCTGCACGGTGAGGGAGAGCCCCGGCACCTCGCGGCTGCGGAACGTCTTGGTCTTCAGCACGCTGCCATCGGCGAGCGCAGCCGGCTCGTAGACCTTCAGCCTGATCGCAGCGTGGGGGCACACGATCGCGCACTTGCCGCAGTCGATGCA
>JAYUSX010000496.1:0-6720 GCA_043755475.1 Actinomycetota bacterium | reverse complement strand
CGATCTCGGCCTCGTCGAGCGCCACGCTCTCGTGCGCAGCCACCGTCGCGAGAAGGCTCAGCACTCGCGTGCCGAGCGCACTCTGTGCATCGCTCACCCACACACCTGTCATCTCGTGAGCTCCTCGGGGATCGGTGCGCGGCCGGAGCGGCCGGAACAGGGCCGCGCAGCGGATCGTAGACCGACCTCGCCCATGACATCGATCGCCGTCTGCCCTGGCAACCCTGGCCTCGCACCGGCCCTGGCGACACAGTCCGTCGCGCTGGCCGTAGCATGCCGGACATGGCCGATGATGACGCCGGTTCCGGCCGGGGCGAACCCGACTCCAATCCCTTCGCGAACATGCCGTTGTTCGGGGACCTCGCCAAGGCGCTCCAAGGACAGGGCCCGCTCAACTGGGATGCGGCCAAGCAGTTCGCTGCCCTCGCCTCATCTGGCGCGACCGGTCCTGATGGGGTCGCAACGGCCGGGAGCGACGCGAACGTCGAACCCACGTTGCGCATCGCCTACGAGAACCTCACCCCGATCGCCGAGATGCACGTGCGCGATGTCACGGGGTACGAGGGTCCATCGGCGACGCTCGAACTCGTCACGCCTTCCACATGGTCACAGCGCACCCTCGAGGCGTATCGGCCACTCTTCACCGAGCTCGCGGTGTCGCTCACTCGCGCGCCCGATGGTGCCAACCCGGATGACACCGACCCCGACCCGATGATGGCGATGATGGCGGGCCTCAGCCAGATGATGGCACCGGCGATGATGGGCATGTCGATCGGCTCGATGGTCGGTCGTCTCGGGTCGCGGGCGTTCGGCCAGTACGACCTTCCCATCCCGCGCACGTCGAGCGCGCTGCTGGTCGTTCCTCGCACCGTCGATCAGTTCGCACAGGAGTGGAGCCTCCCTCTCGACGAGATGCGTCTGTGGGTGCTCGCCCAAGAACTCATCGGGCACACGGTGTACTCACATACGGCGACCCGCGAGGCCATCACCTCGCTCGTGAAACGTCACGTCGGCGCGTTCCGAGCCGACCCGACCGGCGTGTCGGAGAAGCTCGCCGAGCTCGATCTCGAAGGCACCGACCCGATGAGCGCCATCCAGAAGGCGTTCGCCGATCCGGAGGTACTCCTCGGTGCGGTCCGTTCGCCCAAGCAGGTGGCGATGGCACCTGTACTCGATGCCTCCACAGCCGCGGTGGTCGGGTACGTCGACTACATGGTCGATGCTGTGGCAGCACGCCTGATCGGTGGCGATGCGCTGCGCATCGCCGAAGCGGTGCGTCGCCGTCGACTCGAGGCCGCAGCCGAGGACGTGTTCATCGAGCGGCTGCTCGGACTGCAGGTCACACCTGCGCTCGTGCAGCGCGGCAAGAACTTCGTGTCGGGTGTCGTCGATCGTGCCGGCGAGTCGTCGTTGTCGCAGCTGTTCGCGACCGCCACGTCGCTGCCGACTCCGGCCGAGCTCGACGCACCGGGCCTGTGGCTGGCCCGCATCGCGCTCTGATCGACGAGTCGGCCGTGGACGCGAGCGCTCACGAGCGCGAGTACTCACCGTCGAGCTGTGTCACATCAATCGACGCCGAGCTCGCGCGCTATGCGGACGACAGCGTTGCGGCCAGCGCTCTGCCCCACCGCCTGCTTCGTTACGGCGATCACCCGGACGAGCAGCTCATCGTGTTCGAAGCCGTCGTGGGCGGCCCGTTGCACGTGTTCATCCATGGCGGCTACTGGCAGGCGTTGTCGGCGTCGCAGTGCCTCATGCCGGCACCGGCGCTGACGGCAGCCGGACGATCGTTCGCATCGGTCGACTACACACTGGCACCTCAGGCCACGATCGGCACGATGATCACCCAATGTGTTCGCGCCGTCGAGCGCGTCGTCGCGGAGCTGCAACCTTCGTCGCTCACCGTGTCCGGCAGTTCCGCAGGCGCCCACCTCGCCGCACACGTCGCGCAACGCACACACGCGCAGATCGACCGCCTCATCCTCCTGAGTGGCATGTTCCAGTTGCACCCATTGCTCTCGACTTCGGTCAACGATGCGCTCCACCTCGACAGCGCCTCCGCCGCCGACTGGTCGGTGCCGTTGTCACCCCGGCCGTCGGCACAGGTCGTCGTCGTCCACGGCAACAACGAGACCGCGGCGTTCAAGGCCCAGAGCGCTCGCCTCGCGGCGGCCTGGGGGGTGCCGACGGTGGAGGTGGACGGTCGTCATCACTTCGATCTGGTGTACGACCTTGCGGCGATCGACCTCCGGCTCGGTGTGCCGGTGCGGGACGCGGCGGGCGCCGTTCGGGGGTTGCGGACGAACGTCGACTCGCCCCACGACGACTCCGAGGCGGTGCTGGTGGCGGCGGAACGCCCGGGCGCGCCGCGACGTTTGGCCCGCGAGTTGCTCGACCCGACCGCGATCGCGACCCGCTCGACAGGCGCGCCCATGCCCGACTGAGCGGGCGCGGCACCGTGCGCCCACGGTCGGCCGCCCTCGTGCCCACGACGTAGAAACCCGCCACCGTGGCGGCAACCAGGCCCACGAGAACGAACCCGAGACGCCCGGGCATCCGCACCAGCACCGGCACGAGCCCGGCACCCACCCACCCCAGCTGGAACTTCGTCTCGAACTGGGCAAAGGCCCGACCTCGATTGGCATCCGGCGCATCCCGCTGCACGACCGCCTCGAACGCGAGCCGGCCGATCGCTGCGGCGAAGCTCACCGAACCGGCGAGGAGCATGCCCGCAACCGCGCCTCCCAGCACGGTGGTTCCGAATCCGGCGAGCGCGACGAGCGCCACTGCGGCGACGAGCATCGTCTCGACACGCAACCGCGACCGCACGATCGGCGCGAGCGCGTTGCCGGTCATGGTGAGCAGGCTGGCGAAGCCGAGCGAGGCGCCGAACCAGACCAGGCCCGCGTCCTGGGCGCGGAACCAGAAGAACAGGTGGAAGAAGGTGAACCCAGCGCTGGCGCGAAGCAGGAGCATTGCGTTCGATGCAAGGACGACCCGGTCGGAGTGCAGTTCGGCGCGCTCGTCGCGGTCCGCCGAACGGGCTGCGATCACCTCACGAGGAAGGCGCGTCGCCGCCACGAAGGCGAAGCCGAAGAGCGCCGCCGCATAGAGAAGCGTCGCTTCTGCGCCGATGGTCTTCTGCATGATGCCGGCGGGCACGATCGCGACGGCACCGACGAGGCCGGAAATGAGACCGAGCTTCGAGTTGGCCTCGACGAGCTCCTCTTCGGTGCGCACGACCGTCGGCACCAATGCGCTCTTGGAGATCGCGTAGGTCTTCTGCGCCACCATCGCAACGAACGCCAACGGGAACAGCAGCAGGCTGTCCGCGTTGAAGGCCATCAGCACCGACAACACCACACGAGCGACGGTGATCGCCTGGATCACGAGTCGGCGGCCTCCTGCCATGCGGTCGATCGCTGGTCCGATGAGGGGGGCCACGAACAGGAAGGGAACGAAGCTGATGCCGAGGAACAGCAGCACCCTGCTGCGAGCCGCATCGGCATCGAGGCTGAAGAGCACCGAGTCGGCGAGAGCCACGGCCATCGCTGCGTCGCCAGCGGCGATGGCTGCGTGGGTGCGGGCCAGCCGACCGAACCGCGATCCACCGGCGATCGCGCGCCGCACAGCCGGCGGCTCAGCGGGACGACGGTTGCTCACATCGGCATCGTAGGGTGAGACAGCGGTTCGTGCGGTGCGCGCCCCGCGGGCGCGAACCCCACCGGCGCGAAGGACGCTGACGACCTACTTCGACCGCTCGTACTTGTACCCGAGACCTCTGATCGTCACGATTCTCGTGGGGTTGGCCGGGTCTGCCTCGACCTTGCCGCGGAGTCGCTTCACGTGCACGTCGAGCGTCTTGGTGTCGCCGACGTAGTCGCTGCCCCACACTCGATCGATCAGGACGTCGCGGGGCAACACGCGACCCGCATTGGCCAGCAGGAGGTGCAGGAGCTCGAACTCCTTCAACGGCAGACTCATCGGTTCGCCGTCGACCAGCACTCGATGCTCATCCGGATCGAGCGACACGTCTCCGACGACGATCGAACCGATCGTGAGGTCCTCGATCATGTCGGTCGCAGCAGCGTTTCGGCGCAGCACCGCGCGCATCCGGGCGACGAGTTCGCGGATGCGGTACGGCTTGGTCACGTAGTCGTCCGCCCCGACTTCGAGGCCGACGACCGTGTCGATCTCCGAGCCCTTGGCCGTGACCATGATGATCGGCACCTGCGACTTCTTGCGGATCTGGCGACACACGTCGATGCCGCTGATCCTGGGCAACATCACGTCGAGCAACACGATGTCCGGTCGCACGATGTCGAATCGTTCGATTGCCTCGTACCCATCGCGCGCCACCTCGACGCGGAATCCTTCCCGTTTCAGCCCGACGAGGAGCGCATCGACGAAGCTCTCCTCGTCTTCGACCAGGAGCACCAACGGCGCGGTCACGACGCCACCGGGACCCTGAGGGTGAACGTGCTGCCTTCGCCTTCGATCGATGACACCTGAACATCTCCCTGATGGTTGTTGGCGACGTGTCGCACGATGGCGAGGCCGAGTCCGGTGCCGCCGGTGTCGCGACTGCGCGCACGATCGACTCGGTAGAAGCGCTCGAAGATGCGATCGAGGTCCTTGGCCGGGATGCCGATCCCGCGGTCGAGTACCCGCAAGCCCACGTAAGGGGCGTCATCGACGACCGAGACGAACACCTCTGCCCCCGAATCGCTGTACTTGACGGCGTTGTCGATGAGGTTGCTGATCGCCGACACGAGCTGACGCCGATCGCCGAGGACCGCCACCGATGGATCCGGCTCGTCGAGATCGATGCGAATGTCGCGCTGCTCGGCTGCAGCGAGCGAGCGGATGACGGCGCTCCGGAGCACGTCGTGCACCGCGACCCGGTCGCGAACGGCTTGGCCGCCGAGCTCGATGCGCGACAACTCGAGCAGATCGTCGATCGACGTGGCGGCACGGTGTGCCTCATCGACCATCTTGCTGGCCAGGCGGTGCACGACCTCGAGATCGTCTTCCTCGGACACCGCTTCGGCCAGCACCGCGAGGGCTCCGACAGGCGTCTTCAGCTCATGGCTGATGTTCGCCACGAAGTCGGTCCGCACCGCATCGAGTCGGGCCCGTTCACTGATGTCTTCCACGATGACCAGCGCGCCTCCCGCGGCGTGCGGCGTCGCCTTCACCTGGATGACCCGCTTCGGAGGTCCGAACAGCTCGAGCGATGCGACGGACGCCTTGCCGGCGAGCGCTTGGCGCACCTGACGGTCGATCGCCTCTTGCACGAGGACATCGCTGTGACCGCGGCCGACTCTCGTCGAGTCGTTGCGGCTCAGCACCTGGCCGTCCGAGTCGACGAGCTGCACGCCGATCGGCAGTGCGTCGAGGGCTGATTGTGCTCGAGTGAGCTCGAGTCTGACGCGCACGATCTCCTTGCGCGCGTCAGCCAGATCCGGTGAGTCGCCAGGCAGGATCTCGCGACGACGATGGAGGAGTCCCATGGGCCCTCGTCAGCTGAGCCCGCCGCCATCGCCGGTGGCGGCATCGAGCGGAGCGGCTGTTGGAATGCGCGGGATCTCGCCGGTGAGGTCGACTCTGGTGCGGAATCGTGCGGCACCCTTGTGCTCGGGCAGCCAGCCGGTGATGACGAACCGCACGCGCTCACCAATGTTGACGGCGTGGTCACCGATCCGCTCGTAGAAGCGGGCGACCACCGCCAACTGCACCGCGACCTGCAGGTCGATCCTGCCGCCAGCATGGCTCTCGAAGATCGCCTGGACGAACTGCTTCTGAAGCCCGTCGAGGTACGAGTCCATGTCGTCGATCGCCGCCGCCTTGGCTGCGTCGTTCTCGACGAAGCTCTCGATCGCAGCGTCGTACAGTTGCTGAGCCTGTTCGCCCATCCGGGCGATGATCCCGCGCAGCTTCGGGTCGAGCTCGTGGCCGTAGATGCGCCGCGCTGCCTTGCAGATGTTGCACAGCAGGTCGGCGCTTCGTTCCACTTCAGCGACCATCTTCATCAGTGCGACCACCTGGCGCAGGTCGCTCGCGACCGGGGCCTGCAGCGCCAGGATCTGGTAGCACAGCTCCTCGAGGTCGAGCGCGCGGGCATCGATCTCGTCGTCGCCTCGGATGATGTAATCGGCGCCTTCGAGGTCTCCGTCCAGGAGCACGGCCGTGGCGCGAGGAATCGACTCGGTCACCACAGCTGCCAGTCGCACGAGCTCGTCCTTCGCATGCGCGAGGTCGTCGTGGTAGTTCCGCCTGAGCTCGTCCATCAGCCGAACCTGCCCGTCACGTACTGCTCCGTGCGCTGGTCGTTCGGGTTCGAGAACATCTTCTTCGTCCGATCGAACTCGACGAGCCGCCCGGTCCTTCGATCGCTGTCCGGGTTCACCTCGGTGGTGAAGAACGCGGTGCGATCGCTCACACGAGCCGCTTGCTGCATGTTGTGGGTGACGATGATGATCGTGAACTTCGACTTGATCTCCTGCATCAGGTCTTCGATCCGCGCCGTGGCGATCGGATCGAGCGCCGAGCAGGGCTCGTCCATGAGGATCACTTCAGGGTCGACGGCGATCGCCCGGGCGATGCACAAACGCTGCTGCTGTCCGCCCGACAATCCGAGCCCCGATGCCTTCAGGCGGCCCTTCACCTCTTCCCACAGGGCGGCACCCTTCAGCGAGCGCTCGACGAGGTCGTCGAGCG
>JAYUSX010000495.1:0-6731 GCA_043755475.1 Actinomycetota bacterium | reverse complement strand
TGGAAGCGACGCGGGCACGAACTCCGTCTTGGCGTCGGCATCGCCACCGGTTACGCCACGTGCGGCCAGATCGGCTTCGAAGGCCGCTTCGAGTACACCGCGATCGGCACCGTCGTGAACCTCGCCGCGCGCCTGTGTGGCAAGGCCAAGGGCGGGGAGGTGCTCGCAGCCGAGCGGGTGGTGGCAGCGTTGAACGATTCCGTGGCCAGCGAGCCGGCGGGCGAGATCGAGCTGAAGGGCATGGCCCGCCCCGTCGCCATCCACCGCGTGACCGCCCTCCACTGACACCGACAGCAGCCGGCGATGCGTGGCTGACTCGGCGAGGCGGCACTCGACCCGTGTGAATGGCCGCCTCCTGCTGATCGTTCAGTCGGCGGCGAGCGAGTCCAACCGCCGGGTGTCGACCACGGTGATCAGCGAACGAGCCGTCGTGATCGCCCCGATGCCACGCAACTCCGACAGCACCCGTGCTGTGGCCTCTCGGCTGGCGCCGAGCCACTCGGCCAGATCGGTCTGGGTGATCGGGATGCTGCCGCCTGTGATGTGGTCGTGGTGCGAGTACCGACCGACCAGCTCGAGAAGAAGGCGAGCGGCCCGGACGGACAGACGTTCCGTCTCACCAGCACAGATCCTTTGGTTGGCGCGTCGAACCTGCCGTGCCAGTCTGCACATCGCCGCTTCCGCGAGAACAGGATCTCTGCGCACCGAACGGAGGTACTCGTCACCGTCGAGCTCGGCGACGTAGGTCTCCTCCATCGCGATCGCCGACGCACTTCGCCCGCAATGGTCGATGGCGGCGAGGTCACCGAACACCTCGCCCGGCAGCACGACATCGAGGATGAGCTCTCGCCCGTGGCACGCCGAGACCACGAGTCGGAGGCTGCCGTGCCGGCACTCGTAGACCTTGGACGACTGGTCGCCTTCGTGGAACAGCACCTCGCCGGAGGCCATCCGGAGCTGCCGCGCGGTCGCGAACAGAGGCGCTATCGCCGACTGATCCATGGGTGCCGCGATCGTCATCGCCGACATCTTTCCAGATCTCCGCGACAGTGATTTCCATCACAGACGGTTCGCCACCGAGGGCGCAGAGTGACAACGATCCGGCGAGGGGCGCCGGTGCCCTGAAAGGAAAACACCATGTTCATTTTTTCCCGTGCCGAGACGCTCGACCGTCACAACCTGATGTCCGCCGTCGGTGCTGCCGTCGAGGTGGCCGGCATGGTCACGGAAACCACCGGCTTGCCGATCTCGGTGTACATGTCGAGCTATGGCGAACCGACGAACACCGTGCGCTTCAGCACCCGGATCGAATCGCAGGCCGAGCTGCAGGCTGCAATGGAGAAGCTGAGTGCCGACAGCGGCTACGTGCAGTGGGCCGAGAAGCACTCGCATCTGTTCGAAGCGCCGCCGTCTGACACACTCGGACGTGTGGTCTCCGCCAGCGGGATGGAGGCCGGCCCGGCCCGCTTCGTCAACATCATCACCGCGGTCGCGGCGAACGGCAAGATGGCGGAAGCGGTCGCCTTCGGCGTGAGGGCACAGCAGTTCGTCGCCGGAGCGACCAAGAATATGTCGACCGCGTTCCTCACTGGCGTCTACGGTCCGTTCGGAACGGTCACCTGGATCACCGGGGCGAACTCGATGGCCGACATGGATGCACTCCAGGAGATGCAGGCGACGAACGCCGGCTATCACGAGCTGGTGAAGGATGCGGGCGATCTGTTCGTGACCGGCTCGGGAATGACCGGCCTGATCGAGAAGATCAACTGATCGCGGCGACAGGTGACCTCGGCTCGGCGGCCGAGGTCACCCTCTGTCGAGATGTCTACGCGTTGAGCTCGCGGGAGTCGTGGCGGCGGGCGGGGGTCACCGGGACGAAGCGGAGGTCGCCAGCGGGGGAGAACGAACCCTGTACGTCGACCACGACGTGCGTTGGTTGCGATGTGTAGATGCAGAACGAGCCGTCCGGGTCGAGCGGCACCACGGCGACGTTGGCCGTGATGCGGCCCACGGTGCTGTTGCCGTTGGACTTGGTCTGTGGCCCGGGCACGAGTGCCGAGCAGGCGTCGGCGGTGATGTAGCCGGCGCTCTTGGCGTCGGTGAGCGTGAGGTTCACCAGTGCGGCCGACGCGCCGGCAGGGCCTTGCACGCGCAGCACGGTTCCGGCGGCCGGGCGCTCGCCGGCTCGCGTGTCGAGCAGTCGGGATGCGGGGAGCGACGTGAATCCCCAGCCGCCGGCGACGGAGGCCGGGGAGAACCAACCCTGCACGTCGACCACCTTCTGTGCGGTGGCGTTCGTGTAGGTGCAGATCTGTGCCCCACCCGGGGTCGTGGCCGTGGGGATCACGGCCAGGTTGGCCACGGTCGCGCCGGCGACGAAGTTCGTGTTCGATCTGGTCTGCGGGCCAGGTTGCAACGAAGCGCAGGCGTCGGCCGTCACGTAGCCCGACGCGGTGGGCGCGGTGACGGTGAGGTTGGTGAGCATCGCGACTGCGTCGGCGGGCACGAAGGGTGTGGTGATCGACATCTCGGTGCCCGCAGCCACGGGGCCGCGTCGGTCACAAGCGCCGCCGGCCGTGCAGAACAGGTCGGTCCGGGTGTCGAGCAGACGTCGGGGCGGGAGGACGTGCAGCAAGGAACCCGAGGTTCCCGCCACGGCTGAGGGGACGAAGTAGCCCTGTACGTCGACCACGGTGTCCATCGCCTGCGACTGGAACAGGCAGAAGCGGCCGCGCGTATCGATCGGCACCACCGACAGGTTCGCCGACACGATGTTCGGTGTCGCATTGCCGTTCGACGAGGCCCGTGCACCGCTCGTCGCAGCGCATGCCTCGGCCGTCACGAAGCCCGTGCCGGTGGCACCGGTGAGGGTGATGTTCACGACGGCCGCCGTCGCTCCAGCTGGCGCGTCCGTGTCGATGATCGTGCGCCATCCGGCGAGCGGTTGCTGAGCCGGCTCGAGGCAACGGGTGCTCTCGACACCGGCGGCGTCGACCACGGGCAAGCAGGTGAGCGTGGCCGGGCCGGCTGCGACGCCCGTGCGGTTGAACGTCGCGATCGCGGCCGCCTGCGCCGGTGTGCCGCGGAACTCGAAGTGCATCGTGTCGCGCAGCACCGACGTCCGCTGAGCCCCGGGCGATGCGCACCCACCGCCCCATCCGTACCCGCCCCAGTACAGGCCCCACCTCTCGGCCGCCTTCACCACCCATTGGGGAATGTCGGACGTCATCGGTGTGGCACACGCGCTGGCGCCGTTGACGCCTCGATAGGTCAACTCGGGGTTGGCGACGGTGTTCATGTCGACCGCCAATCCCCATGAGTGGTTCGAGAGTGATCGACGGGTCAGGCCCTCGCACGTCTTGCGGCTGTTCGACGTGCACCGGAACACATAGCTGCCGAGATCGTTGATCCGGTAGCCGCCGGCGACGATGTCGCGCACGAACCCCTCGAACAACCGAAGGGCTTCGGGCATCGAACGAATCTGCCGAGCCGACACACGGCCGATGGCAGCTGCGTTGCTCACCAGCCGGGTCTCCCAATCGGTGAGCGCAGACGAACGGTTGTAGCCCCAGCCGAGCCACGTCCATCCCGACGGTGGAAACGAGCCGCCTGTGGCAGCGGCGAGGATGCCGAGTGCGTCGGCGGTGATCTCGTCGACGGCACCCGTTGCCGGCACCGCAGCACCGTTCTGGAATTGGATCACGGCTGCCTCGGTCACCGCTCCGAAGCTGCCATCGACGGCGAGTGCGATCCCCGCGGTCACGAGCGCCTGCTGCAGGAGGGTGACGCGGGTGCCGGCGTCGCCCCGGACGATCGGAACCCACGCAGTCGGCGCGGATGGCGCGTTGGCATCGACCTCGGGAAATGGGGGAGCGGGCCAGCCGCGTGCCTCCGGCAGTCCGGTGGCCCCGTCGAGCAGGCAGCCGGCCACGTTGCCCGACGACTTCTGACCCTCGGAGCAGACCGACGGCATCGACGGGAGCACCCATGGGGTGGGGTCCTCGGCTGCTTCAGCCTTCGACGGCGTACCGAGGCCGGCTGGCGAGGGCACCGGGACGACTCCGGCGATCAACGCTGAGCCTGCCGTCAGGGCAACGACGAAGAGCAACCGGCCAGCCCGCATGTAGGGGTATCGGTCCGGCCCGTTCCGAGCTTGATCACGCGACGCGTCGGGCCTGCTCAGCGAGTTCGATGCCAGGTCACAAGGCGCCGAACACACCAGCAGCCACCCGCTCCGCTGTCACCACCGGCTGCGGGCGAGGGACCGGTGGTGACAGAACGGAAGCGGGTGGCTGTTGGGTGCGGCGGGCGGACCGCACACATCGTGTTGGTGCGGGAGTGCGAGTGCGAGGGTGTGAGTGCGAGAACGGGTCAGTCGTCGGAGCCGCTGTTCGAGCTGCCGTGACCGCTGTTGTCCTCCTGGTCGTCGTCGCTGTCGTCGCTTTCGTGACCGCTGTTGTCGTCGTCGTCGCCGTCGTGATCGTCGCCGTCATGATCGTCGCCGTCATGATCGCTGTCGACAACGGCACCACTCGCCCCGGTGCAACGCGGGTCGTTCGCGTGCTCGGCCTCGTCACATGGGCCGCTGATGTCCTCGGCGTCGGTGGCCGCGGAGTTGTCAGGCGCCGAGTTGTCGGGTGCCGAGTTGTCGGGTGCCGAGACACCAGGCTGCGAGTTGTCGGGTGCGGAGGTCGTGCTCTGCTTGACCGGTGTGGTGCTGACGCCGGTGACGGTCGCGATCGTGTCGGGGGTCGAACTCGAGGTCGTGCTGATGGATGCATCCGAGCTGCTGGTGGGAGGCACGACGATCTCCGTCCGTGGAACCGTGGACGTGCCCGGTGAGAGGAATCCGGCGGACACGGGGATGCCGAATCCGACGGTGGCGATGCCGGCGACGGTCCATACGAGGGTCTTGTTCATGCTGATCTCCTGGCGGGTGAGTCCGGCTGGGCCGGATGGGAGGAACAGCAAGGACACGTCTGGAACTCGACTGAGGTCAGTGCCCTTTGGTCCTAGTACCTCCGCGCGCCGGCAGCCGGAGCCTCGACCACGCTGTCAACCGCTGAAGAGCGACCGTTCAGGCACCGACTGCGTGATACCCGCCGTCGACGTGGATCATCGAGCCGGTGGTTGCGGGGAACCAGTCGCTCATCATGGCCACGCACGCCTTGGCAACGGCGCTCGAATCGGTGACGTCCCAGCCCAGGGGGGCTCGGTCGTCCCACACGTCCTCGAACTTCTTGAAGCCGGGGATGCTCTTGGCTGCCATCGTCTTGACCGGGCCCGCAGCGATCAGGTTCGAGCGGATGCCTCGCGGACCGAGCTCCTTGGCCAGGTAACGGTTCACGCTCTCGAGCGCGCTCTTGGCAACGCCCATCCAGTTGTACGCCGGCCATGCAACGGTGTTGTCGAACGTGAGACCCACGAACGCACCGCCGGCACCCATCAGAGGGAGGAAGGCATCGGCGAGTGCCTTGTACGAATAGGCCGAGATGTTGACCGCGATCTGCACGTCGTCCCACGTCGCGGCCAGGAAGTCGTCGCCGAGGCACACCTCTGGCGCGAATCCGATGGAGTGCAGCACGGCGTCGACGTGTCCTCCGAAGTGCTCACGCGCGTGTTCGCGCGCAGACACGAGGTGTTCGGGCTTGGTGACATCGAGCTCGTACACCGGCGCAGGTGACGGCAGTTTTCGCGCCGTGCGTTCGGTGAGGCTGAGGGCGCGACCGGCGCCGGTGAGCATGACGTGTGCGCCTTCCTGCTGCGCCAGTGCAGCCACACCGAACGCGAGCGACGCGTCGGTGAGCACCCCGGTGACGACGATGTTCTTCCCCTCGAGCAGACCCATGTCGAGCAACCTAGTCGTGTGTGGAGCGGCGACGGTTCCTTGCCGGTCCACGTCCTGGCTTCCTCCTTGTTGAGGTGAAGGTCGCATGTGCAAGGCTGTCTCGATGCGCATCGGGATACTGGGTGGAACGGGGCCGGCCGGCAGCGCGCTGGCGGCGCGGCTCGCGTCGATCGGCTACGAGGTGGTGATCGGTTCACGGTCGAAGTACCGCGCCATGGAAGCCCGCGACGGGATGGTGCAGCGTTGGCCCGACATCGCGCCGCTGCTGTCGTACGGCGACAACCCCCAGGCTGCCGACTGCGACGTGGTGGTGATCGCGACGCCATGGGATTCTGCTGCGACCACCGCACAGGAGAACGCCGACGCATTGGCGGGCAAAGTGGTGGTCAGCATGGCCAACGCACTCGTTCGCGTCGGCCACGAGTTCCAGCCGCTCGTCCCACCGCGCGGCAGCGTGGCCGCACATGTGCAGGCGGCCGTGCCGAAGGCTCGGGTCGTGGCCGCGTTCCACCACCTGCCTGCGACCGAACTCGGTCACCTCGGCGAGCCGATCGATTCCGACGTGCTGATCTGCGGCGACGACAAGGACGCGGTGCGCACCATCAGCGACATGGTCGCCAAGATTCCAGGGTGCCGCCCGCTCGATGCCGGGGAGTTGTCGAACGCGACGGCGATCGAGGCGTTCACCGCGGTGTTGTTGCAGTTGAACGTTCGTTACAAGACGCGCGTCGCTCCGAAGCTCACCGGAATCAAGCGCGACCCTCGGGCGTTGCAGGCTTGACGATGCAGCTCTACGACACCGCACGGCGTGCCGTGGTGCCGTTCGAACCGGGAGAACAGGTGCTCATGTACACATGTGGCATCACCCCGTACGACGCGACCC
>JAYUSX010000494.1:0-2702 GCA_043755475.1 Actinomycetota bacterium | reverse complement strand
TGTGACGCCCGTTCGGCCGCATCGAGCACAGCCTCGTCGGCCGTCGGCTCGAGCGAGGCCGTGAGTGCCTGCGACCAGTCACGGATCTCGATGATGTGATCGGTCGCAGATGTTGACCGCGTCACTGGAGCCGACCGCCGACGAGGCCACCATCGACGCAGCCGAGTCGGCTGCGATCCAGATGAACGCATACTTGGCCGATGTAGTTGCCCATCGCCGCCAGCACCTCGGTGACGACCTGCTCTCCGCGCTGATCATGGCCGAGGAGGCCGGGGATCGGCTCAGCCAGGCGGAGCTGCTGTCGTTCGTGGTGCTGCTCTACGTGGCCGGCCACGAGACGACGGTGAACCTGATCGGCAACGGCACACTCGCTCTGTTGCGCCATCCCGACGAGATGCGGCGGTGGGCAGCCGATCCCCGCATGGACGGTCAGGCGATCGACGAGCTGTTGCGCTACGACGGACCGGTGCAACAGACCGTCCGGGTGCCGCTGCGGCCGGTGAGCTTCGGCGACGTCGACGTGGCGCCCAACACGATGGTGATGACCGTGCTGGGCGCGGCCAACCACGACCCGGCAGTGTTCGACGACCCGCACACTCTGCGCCTCGACCGCCCCAACGGCCGCAACCACCTCGGCTTCGCCGCCGGCGTGCACTACTGCCTGGGAGCCTCGCTCGCGAAGCTCGAAGCCACGGTCGCGATCGGCACCTTGATCCGCCGGTTCCCCGGCCTCGAACTGGCCGGCGACCCCAGCTGGCGCGACCGCCTCACGATCCGCGGCGTCGACCGCCTCCCCCTCACCACCCGCTGACCCGCGATGAGAGATGAGTGCCCCTGGCGCCCCTATCTCTCATCGGGGTCGCAGGCAGTCTGGGAGCGATGAGAGATAGGGGCGGCACCGCCACTCATCTCTCATCGCGGGGTTGGGGGTCAGTCGTTGGCGAGGAGGTGGATCAGGCTGCTGGTGTCCCAGCGGCGGCCGCCGCGGGCGATCACCTGAGCGTAGAACTGGTCGATCAGCGCGGTGACGGGCAGGCGAGCGCCCGTTCGGTTCGCCTCGTCGATCACGATGCCGAGGTCCTTTCGCATCCACTCGACCGCGAAGCCGAAGTCGAACTCGCCCTTGGACATCGTGGGGCCGCGGTTCTCCATCTGCCAGCTCTGCGCAGCGCCGTAGCGGATCACGTCGATCACGGCATCGGGATCGAGACCGGCGCGCACCGCGAAGTTGATCCCTTCGGCCAAGCCCTGCACGATGCCGGCGATGCAGATCTGGTTCACCATCTTCGTGAGCTGCCCCGACCCGGCCGGGCCCATCAGCGAGACCGCCTTCGCATACGAGCCCATCACCGGCAGCGCGAGTTGGTAGAACGCCTCGTCGTCCGCGCCGCACATGATCGTCAGCTGGCCGTTCTCGGCGCCGGCCTGCCCGCCCGACACGGGGGCGTCGACGAACCCGACCCCGAACTCGGCTGCTGCCTCGGCGAGCTCCTTGGCCACCTCGGCCGACGCCGTCGTGTGGTCGACCAACACCGACCCGGGGCCCGCACCCGACAGCACACCATCGGGGCCGTAGACGACGTCGCGCACATCGTTGTCGTTGCCGACGCACAAGAACACGAACTCGGCGCCATCGGCAGCCTCGCGCGGCGTGGGCGCGGCCTGGTGTCCGTACAGGGCGACCCAGGCAAGGGCCTTCTCCGGCGTGCGGTTGTACACCGTGACCTGGTGTCCCTGGCTGGCGAGATGGCGGGCCATGGGAGTACCCATGACCCCGAGACCGATGAAGGCGACTGAGCTCACCGACGCAGTCTTACCGGTCACGAACGCACGTGCCGCCCACTCCACCAATGGGGCAGCATTCCCGTCCAGACACCGCGCCCGTGGCGTGCCGGTCGCTGGAACACGCTGACCGATCGATCGCCTGCGATGGCGGAGGCGACCACCAGGCCCACCACGGTCACCCAAGCCGACGACGACCATCCGAACGACGTGAACGCGAGCGCGACCGCAGTGAACGGAGTGCCGTACCCAGCAGCGAGCAGACAGCACGCGCCCACTCCGACGCAGGCTGCGTACGGCACGTCGGGCAACCACGCCCGGCCGACGAGCACACCGAGCAGTGCACCCATCGACAGCAGCGGTAGGAACAGTCCACCGACCACACCGCACGCCACCATCGCCACCACCAACCCGGCGAACACCAGCAGTGCAGCGAGCAGTGCCGGCTGACCGGCGCTGGGTGCCCACTCGCGCAGGCGATCGCCGCTGCCGATGAAGATCGCGTCACCGGCCACCCACCAGCCGATCGGCACCGCGAGGCCCAGCGTCACCACGGCCACCATCGCCCGCACGGCGAGCGAGAGGCGCAGATCCTTCGCCCACCGGATGGCCACCACGAACAGTCGTCCCACGAGGCCGGACGCCACGCCGATCGCGAGCGCACCGACTGCGACCTGACCGGCCGTGAATCCGAGATCGGCACCCACCAGGCCACCCGGCTCACCGGTGAGCCGGCGCGCGACCCACGCCATCGTCGCACCGATGGCGAGCGGCATCACATCCCGGCGGCGCGGCACACCGCGCCGGGCGATCTCGCTCGCGAACAGTGCGGCGGCGATCGGCGAACCGATCGCCATCGCCACCGCAGCGGTGCCCGCGGCGAGCACGCACCACCGATCCGGTCGGTGGAGGCGGCGTGC
>JAYUSX010000493.1:0-17829 GCA_043755475.1 Actinomycetota bacterium | reverse complement strand
GCACCACCGCGGAGACCCCTGCCGACGGCAGCCCGCTGCGCCCGGCGACCGAGGCGTTCACCACATCGACGGGAGCATCGATCCGCTCGGTGTAGGTGTTGTCCGCCCCAGGCGCGTCACGCGTGTCGATCAGACGATCTGGAGTGAGCGACACGAATCGCCCCGCTGCGACGGGTCCGGGTGCGTTCTCGAAGGTGCCCAACAGATCGACCACCACGTGGGCAGCGACGTTCGTCAGCACCTGGATGCGGCCCTGCGCGTCGACCGGCACGATCGCTGCGTTCGCCACCACCTCACCGGCGAGTGCGTTCACGTTCGAGGTGAACGGCCGCGGGGCACCAGCTGCCCATGCGGTCACGAAACCCGCCGACGAGGGTTCCACGTACGCGATGTTCACCAACACGGCACGGGTCACCGCGCCGTCCACCCCGGTCGAGACGACCCGCGGGGTGTTCCCGACGAACGGCTGGGCGCCGTCGGCTGCACGGCGCGAATCGAAGATGCGGTCGGCCGCAGCGAGTGGCTGGTACCGAAGCGGGGCGGACGCTGCAGGGATCGGCTGCGTCGGAAAGGTGACCTTGCGGATCTGTCCCGACCCGACGAGCACGTAGTACAGCGCCAACCCGCCCGGCTCAGGCACGAAATCCATGTCCGACATCCCCGGCGCCGCGTGGAACGGCGCGGCGTAGTTCACCGCACCGCTCGCCGTGCGAATCCACATCCGGCCGCTGCCACCGTCGCCGAACACGTACGCACCGTCGAACTGCCTCGGCCAGATGCCGTTGGGCACGAACGCTCCGCCGGTGATGTAGGTGCCCTGGTTGCGCGGGTAGTCGGTGATCGGATCGAGGTGTCCTGCGCTCGGGCCTGCGCACGGCGGGCTCTTGCCTCGGGGGCAGGAGCCTTCCCTGGCCGGCCAGCCGTAGTTGCCACCGGCGACGATCTCGTCGACCTCTTCGCGTGTTCCCTGGCCGACGTCGTTGGCGAACACGCGAACCCCCGTGGCGTTGGGATCGAACGCGAAACGCCACGGATTGCGGAGGCCGGACGCGTAGATCTCCCCGCATGTCGTGGTCGGCGTGGTCGGGGTGTTGCCGCGAACCCGACAGATCGCCGTGCCGTCCCCGGAGTACGGGTTGCCGGGCGCCGGCCCACCGGTTGCGGGATCGACCCTGAGGACCTTCCCGTTCAGCAGTGACAGATCCTGCGCAGCGTCGTTCGCGCCGGCGCTGCCCGAGTCGCCGCGCGGGTCGCGCCCAGCGTCTCCGACGGAGATCCACAGCATCCCGTCCTTGCCGATGTCGAGGTCCCCGCCGTTGTGATTGCCTGCCACCGAGCTGATGCCGTCGAGCAACACGACCTCGGTCGCATGGTCGATGGTGTCCCCCGTCATCGTGAACCTGCTGACCCGATTGACGCACCCGCCTGGCGCGGAAGGTGCGGATCGGGTGGCGTAGATGTAGACGAACCCGGTGGTCGCGAGATCAGGTGCTGCTGCAATGCCCAGCAGACCGCGCTCGCTCTGGGCGCAGACATCGGCCAGCACGAGCGCCGGCGTGGGAAGCAGGGCGCCGTCACGAACGAGGTGGACGGTGCCGGTCTTGCCGAGCACCGCGACGACCCCGGTGGGAAGGCGACGAATGGCCACAGGCGTCGGCACGGTGCCGACCAGCACGTCGCTGTAGCCGAAGGGCAACGCTGCCGCCGGGGTCACCGGCATGATCGGGAGCGCTCCGGCCGCACACACGAGGGCAATGACGACGCGACGGATCGGATGACGGCGCCGAACGTCGGACGAGCAGGGACGCTCGACGTGCTCGCGCCCTACGGGCGAGTGATGGAGTTGCAAACCGATGCTCCTCGGGGTTCGCTCGAACGGGGGTTCGGCCGCCACGCCCGAACGTGACCATACCACTACCCTGTGCGTCAGAACCGTCCCCCGAGGTGCGCGCGGCGGTCAGCACACAGGGTCGCCGGGCAGAACGCCGGCCACCGCGATGCGGTACACGGTGTCGCCCTGGCGGAAATGCGTCAGCTGGTCCGCATCGGTGAACAGCCGACCGGCGGCCACGGCATCCAGCCGGGCGCAGTCGATCGCTGACGCGAGATCGAGGCCCGCGGAGGACGGCCAGTCGACGATCGTCGGCGTGGGTTCCAGACCCGCGAGCTCCGCCTCGGTGACCGGGGTCGCTCGCAACCGGTAGGCGGACGGCTCGAAGATCACCTCGGCGCCCAACTCGGCGGCGCCGACGGTGGAGGCGAGATCGCCGAGTTGGAGGACGTACCCGAGCAGGGTTCGCCGGGCGTCGGTGAGCTCATCGGCGGGTGCGCCCGTGTCGTCGACGCCGAAGCCGAGTGCGTAGGCACGGTGTTCGAACGAGCCGCTCGCGACATTGAAGCGAACCACCGTGTCGGGGGCATCGGCGACCAACGTGTCGGCGGTGTAGTCCGGTGAGGTGTCGAGCAGACCCGCCGCCGAAGCCTTCTCGAGGAGCGATTGGATGCCGGCCTCCGAGATCGAGCGCACGCCCATGGGAGCGAGCAGGGGCCCGGGGAAGATCGCCGGCACCGCTCCAGGAACAAACGCTCGCCCATCGCCCGAGATCACGAGCGTCGGGATGTTCACGAAATACGTGTCGGCGGGCACGAAGCCACCTTCGGAGCCCAGCTTGATGATCGCCGTGTCCGGATCGGCGCTGTGCGCGATCGAGACCGGACCGGTTGGCGACGTGGTGCTGGGGTTCGTTGGAACGGACGGGTCGCTCGCCGCCGGCTCGACGTTCGGATCGCCGCACGCCGCAACGAAGGTGGCGAGCACCGGGGTGGCGATCAGGCCCGCCAGTAGCTGACGGCGGCTGTAGCCGTGCGGGGCGTGGGCGTTGGTGTTGCCCGCGAGGGTGCGGAGGGTACGGAGGGTGGGCATGCATCGTTCGACGTCGGCGACACCTGCCCGGTTCCCGAGTCCTCGGCCACGGACGGCGCGGTCACCCATCGATCACGTGGAACACCTGCCGCGCCAGCAGCCGAGCGATCTCCGACTGGTTCCGTTCACAGCCGTCGCGATGAACCAGCGGTCGGACCGGACCGGAAGGGACCGGAGGGACCAGAACGGATCGAGTCGCCACGGCTTCACACAGCGTTCACAGAGGGGCAACGGACGGGCAACGGACGGCTGCGAGAGTGCCGCCGCCCCTACAACGTCCGAAACGAAAAGGAAGTCCCCGTGGCCTACCAAGCTGAATACATCTGGATCGATGGCACGAACCCGACGCCGCTGCTCCGTTCGAAGACCAAGATCCTGGCCGACGGCAAGCAGCCCCCCATCTGGGGATTCGACGGGTCGTCGACGAATCAGGCCAGCGGCGAGGCGAGCGACTGCCAGTTGAAGCCGGTCTTCATCTGTCCCGACCCCATCCGCGGCGGACACAACGTCCTCGTGCTCTGCGACGTGCACAGCGCCATCGACGACAAGCCCCACCCCACCAACACCCGCGCCCCACTCGAGAAGGTCGCGAAGAAGTACTCCAAGCACGAGATGATCTACGGCATCGAGCAGGAGTACACCTTCCTGAAGCCCGACGGCACCCCGCTCGGCTTCCCGAGCGGTGGCTACCCCGCACCGCAGGGTCCGTACTACTGCGGCGTCGGCACCGGCCGGGTCATCGGCCGCGAGATCATCGAAGAGCACACCCAGGCGTGCATCGATGCCGGCCTGATGATCGAGGGCACCAACGCCGAGGTGATGCCCGGTCAGTGGGAGTTCCAGATCGGCGCCGCAGATGCCCTGACGGTGGGCGACCACATGTACGTCGCCCGCTGGCTGCTGCACCGCATCGCCGAGGACTACGACGTGGTGGTGTCGTTCGATGCCAAGCCCGCCAAGGGTGACTGGAACGGCGCCGGCGCGCACACCAACTTCTCCACCAAGGCGATGCGCGAGGGTTACCCCGCGATCGAGGCCGCCTGCAAGGCGATCGGCAAGCGCGTCGAGGCACACATCAAGGGATATGGCGACGACATCGAGAGCCGCCTCACCGGCGCTCACGAGACCGCCCCATACAACAAGTTCAGCTACGGCGTGTCGAACCGTGGCGCCAGCATCCGTATCCCGTGGCAGGTCGCCCGCGACGGCATGGGCTATGCGGAGGACCGCCGACCCAACGCCAACGCCGACCCGTACGTGGTGACCCGCCTGATCCTCGAGAGCGTTTGCGGAGCCGCCTGACTCGGTCAGGCGTGTTCGCGCTCGACCTCAGTCGACACGCTGCAGGAGGGGGCCGGCTCGCGTCGGTCCCCTCGTGTGCTTTTCTCCGTCGAGCGCGTCGTTGCTGTTGGACACGTCACCGTGACGTGTCGTCGATGTTCTGAACCACGTTGACCGGATCCGGCCGGCAGCGACAAGACTGGAGTGATGGGCGTGCTCGATCAACAACGTGACTACGTGTTGCGTACGGTGGAAGAACGTGGAGTGCGGCTGATCCGGCTCTGGTTCACCGACGTGCTCGGCAACCTGAAGAGCTTCGCGATCAGCCCCGCGGAACTGGAGAACGCGCTCGACGACGGCATGACCTTCGACGGTTCGTCGATCGACGGCTTCAGCCGGATCCAAGAGAGTGACGTACTGGCGATCCCCGACCCGAACACCTTCGAGGTGCTGCCATGGGGTGACCCGAAGGCCGCCGAAGCCAGGGTCTTCTGCGACATCCACCACCTCGACGGCACACCGTTCCACGGCGACCCTCGCCAAGTGCTGCGCCGTCAACTCGACGCAGCCCACGACATGGGTTTCACGTTCTACGTCGCCCCCGACATCGAGTTCTTCTACTTCGCTCCTCCCGAGCGCGGTCAGACCCCGGTGCCCCTCGACGAGGGTGGCTTCTTCGACCTCACCACCAACGACGTCGCCGGTTCGCTGCGCAAGCAGACCATCCGCACGCTCGAGACGATGAGCATCCCGGTGGAGTACAGCTTCCATGAAGATGCGCCGAGCCAGCACGAGATCGACCTCCGTCACACCGATGCGCTGACGATGGCCGACAGCATCATGACCTTCCGGCTGGTGGTGAAGGAGGTCGCGGCCACCAACGGGGTGCACGCGACGTTCATGCCCAAGCCGCTCGAGGGCGTCCAGGGCAGCGGGATGCACGTCCACCTGTCGTTGTTCGCCGGTGACGAGAACGCGTTCTACGACGCTGACGACCCGAACAACCTGTCGCCCGTTGCGAAGAGCTTCATGGCCGGCCTGCTCCGTCACGCCGCCGAGATCACGGCGATCACCAATCAGACGGTGAACAGCTACAAGCGACTCGTGCCCGGGTTCGAGGCGCCGGTTCACGTGAGCTGGGCGCGAAACAACCGCAGCGGGCTCATCCGCGTGCCGATCCCCAAGCGCGGCAATCCCAACGCCACCCGCATCGAGTACCGCTCGCCCGACCCCGCGTGCAACCCGTACCTGGCCTTCGCCGTGCTGCTCGCTGCTGGGCTCCGCGGTGTCCGTGAGAGTTACGAGCTCGCCCCCGAGGCCGACGCCAACCTCTTCGAGATGACCGACGCCCAGTTGGCAACGCTGGGGATCGACCAGCTGCCTCAGTCGCTGAGCGACTCGCTGCGCGTGATGGAGGGAAGCGAGCTCGTCCAGGAGGCACTGGGCGAGCACATCTTCGAGTGGTTCCTGCGCAACAAGCGGAGCGAGTGGCGCGCCTACAAGACCCACGTCAGTGCGTTCGAGATCGACCGCTACCTGAAGGCCTTGTGACCGTGAAGCTCGTCGCCGTGTATCCAGACCCGCCGCCACCGGAGCTGGCCCGCACACTCGACCTGGCCGGCTACAAGTGGGCAGCCGTCGGCTCTGTCGAGGATGCCGCCAGCAACGAGCCGGCAAACGGCTGGTCGGGTGCGATCGTGGCGTGCGACGCCGACCCCGACGGGGCGTGGGCGGTGTGCCGCTCGCTCCGAAAGCGCGACACGCCGGTGTCGCCCCTGCTCGTGCTCGTGAGTGGGGCGCAGTTGGCCGATCTCGAGTTGCGCAACGACCTGTTCGACGACTTCTGCCTCACGCCGTTCCACCCGTCGGAGGTGGAGGCACGATTGAAGCACCTGTTCTGGCGCGGTGGCGACGGTGTCCGACCCGAGCTGGTCGAGTACAGCGGGCTTGCCCTCAACCTCGAGACCTACCAGGCATCGATCGCCGGAAAGCCCCTCGACCTGACCTACATGGAGTACGAGTTGCTCAAGTTCCTCGCACAGCATCCGGGCAAGGTCTTCACCCGAGAGATGTTGCTGTCGCGAGTGTGGGGCTACGAGTACTACGGCGGTGCCAGAACGGTCGATGTCCACATCCGGCGGCTGCGCGCCAAGCTCGGCGAGGAACACGCGAACCTGATTCAGACCGTGCGGTCGGTCGGGTATCGCTTCGGCCAGAGCCGCTGGGGCTCATAGCTGCCAGGAGACCGTCAGCGGAGCAGATCGAGGCCCGCAGCCACCATCTCGGCGAACAGGGCCTCACCGTCGCGATCGGGATGAACGCCGTCACGAAGCACCGAGCGGTCCTGGCTCACGATGTCGAACCAGTCGACCACCACCGTGCCGTCGCGTTCGCTGAGCTGGGCCCGCAGCGCCTCGTCGAACACCCTCGACGCGTCGACGTAGTCGTCGCGAAACGCATCGACCCAGACGAGCGGACGTTCGTCAGGCAACAGGTCGACGACTCGCGCCACGAGCTCGCCGTACTCCTCCGAGGTGGCGTACTTGCCGATGTCGTTGGTGCCGAGCGCGATCACCCACACATCGGGGTCGGCACCGGCGGCGATCAGCCGCTCGATCGCATCGAGCCCCGACTCCGGGTTGCCTCCGCCACCGGCCGCGATCCGGCGGCTGACCACGCCGTCGATCGTGACGTCGGTGAACCCGCCTGCCGCCAGCGTGTAGGCGATCTCGTCCCGCGAACCCTGGGTGATCGAGTCGCCCAGCATCACCACCGAGGTCGCATCGGTCGCGACACCGAGCCGGCGCCCCGCATCGCTGCCGTTCACGCCGCCGGCGCCGCCGCCGCTGGCGTCGCCATCCTGGCCCGCCGGCAGCGCACCGGTTCCCACCTCGCCGGCCGCCGTGCCGGCAGACCGCCCGAACCCATCGGTGGCCACCCACGTGATCGAGGCCGCAAGCACGACCACGATCGCCGCAAGCGCGCCGCTCATCGCCCACCGACTCGGAGGCGTGCGGGTGTCGTAGTAGCGAACCGTCGGCTCGGGGGCAGCCATCACCTCCAGTGTGGTCGCCGGATTGCCGTCGACGGCGTCATGCAACATCCGTCACGTCATCGACTCCAGCGCCGGCCGGCCACTCACTGCGGCGATACGGAGACCGAGCTCAGGTGAACGCGCCGATCGAGGTGACTAGGCCGAGTGCGATGAAGACCACTCCAGCGATGCGCCGAACGGCACGAAGAGGCACCCTGCTGACGATCCACCGACCGGCGACGACCGCAAGCCCTGCGACCGATGCCAAGGCACACCAGGCACCGAGCGCGACGGCGACGGCGGCGTGGTACCGGGTGGCGATGCCCGCCGTCGCGAGCTGTGTGAGATCGCCGAACTCGGCCAGGCCGACCACCGATGCCGACGTGAGCGCCACGGTCCGAAACGACGAGGCGGCGGCGCCGGCAACGACCTCGTCCCCACCGTCGTCGCGCATCAGGATGACGCCACCGATGAAGAAGAGAAGAGCCACGACCAGTTGCACCGGCCGCTCCGGAAGCCGTCTCAGCAACGATCCGATCGACACGGCCAGCACGACGTGCACCACGAACGCAGCCGACACGCCCACCCACACGGCGGCGGGGCGTCGGTAGCGAGTGGTGAGCACCAGCGATGCGACCATCGTCTTGTCGGGGAGTTCTGCGACGAACACGGTGCCGAACGCGACGAGGAATGCTTCGGTCATCGGGCGGACGAGGGTTTCAGATGTCCAGCCGCTGGATGCGCGCGGCGTGGCGTGCGTGGGTGCGGAGCACCTCGTCCAGCGCCGGATGCACTGCGCGACCCTCGGTCACCACGGAACGGCCGGCCACGATCGTGTGCCAGGCGCCAATCGGACCACAACGGAGCCACGCTTCGATCGGATCGGCGAGCGCCCCGGCGAACAGGGGGCCGTCGAGCTTCCAGATCGCCAGATCGCCGACGGCGCCCGGCGTGAGCACCCCGATCTCACCTTCCCGACCGAGGCATCCGGCGCCTCCCACGGTGGCGCATTCGAGCGCCATCCTGGCGGTCCCTGCATGGGCGCCGTCGCGCAGCTTCGCCAGCAACATCGCCTGACGGGCTTCCAACCACAGCGACGCGCTGTCGGCCGACGACGACCCGTCGACACCGAGGCCCACCTTCACCCCGGCTGCACGCATCGGCACGATGGGCGAGATGCCCGACGAGAGGATGAGGTTGCTGCTCGGGCAATGTGCCACTCCGATGCCGGCGGCGCCCAGGCGGGTGATCTCGAGCTCGTTCGGCATCACACAGTGCGCGACCCACACCCGATCACTGCACCAGCCGGTGCGCTCGAGGTACTCCATCGGGCGACAACCGAAGGTCGCGAGCGAGAACGCATCGTCCTCCGCGTTCTCGGCGAAGTGGGTGTGCAAACGCACGTCGAGCCGTTCGGCGAGCTCGGCCGATCGCACCATCAACTGCTCGGTCACACTGAACGGGCTGCAGGGTGCCAGCGCGATGCGGACCATCGCCCCGTGGCTGCGGTCGTGATAGAGGGCGATCGCTGCTTCGCTCGCAGCAAGGATCTCGTCATCGGACTGCACCACCGAATCGGGCGGCAGCCCGCCGTCCTTCACCGACAAGCTCATCGATCCGCGCGTCGGATGGAAGCGCATCCCCATCGCTCGCGCCGCGGCGATCTCCGCAGACAGCAGGTCGCCGCCGTGCTTCGGATGGAGGTACAGGTGATCGGTCGACGTGGTGCATCCGCTCAGTGCGAGCTCGGCCAACCCCACGAACGCCGATGCGTACACGGCTTCCTCGTCGATGGCCGCCCACAGCGGATACAGCGACTGAAGCCAGCCGAACAGCGGCTTGTCGGTCATCGGCGGAAAGGCGCGAGTGAGGTTCTGGAAGATGTGGTGGTGGGTATTCACCAGACCTGGGGTGACGAGACAATCCGTCGCGTCGATCACTCGATCGGCCGGCGGCTCCGCGTCGATGCTCGAGCCGACCGCCTCCACCAGACCGTTCGTGACCGTCACCCAACCACCGGCCAGCTCGCGCCGCTGACCGTCGAGCGTGGCCAACAGCCGGGCGTTGCGAACGAGGAGGTCGGTCACGGATCCTGCAACGAGTCGACGATGAGCTTGATGTCGTCGACCGTGGTTCGGGGGTTCACCACGCAGTAGCGGAGCACGGTCTCGCCCGCCCACCCGGTAGGCGTCACGAACGCGGTTCCGTCGCGCAGCAACCGATCGCTCCAGGCCTTGTACTGCGCCGGTGTCCAGCCGACGCGGCGGAACAACACCACGCTCAGCTCGGGTTCCATGATCAGTTCGAGATGGGGAGCCGCCTTCACCAACTCGGCGCCCTCGTGAGCAACCCGCAGCGTGGTCTCCACCGCATCGCGGTAGGCGTCGGTGCCGTAGGTCGCCAGGCTGAACCAGAACGGCAACCCGCGGGCGCGACGCGACAGGTGGTGGGCGAAGTCGCTCGGGTTCCACTCCTCCGGCGAGTGCTCGTCGGCGTGCAGCACGTCGAGGTACTCGGCATGCTGCGTGTGAGCCCGTCGGGCATCGCCCGGGTCTCGATAGACGAGCGCACAGCAGTCGAACGGAGCGAACAGCCACTTGTGCGGATCGACGATGAAGCTGTCGGCGCGCTCGATGCCGGCGTAGAGGTCGCGGACGCTCGGAGCCGCCAGACCCGCACCCCCGTACGCACCATCGACATGCATCCACAGTCGGTGTTCGTCGCACACGTCGGCGATGCCGGCCAGGTCGTCGATCACCCCGGCATTGGTCGTGCCACTGGTGGCCACGACGGCGAAGAGCCGTTCACGGTCGTCCGCATCGAGCCCGTCGATGGTCGCCTCGAGCGCCTCGCGGCTCATCCGACCCCGCACGTCCGCCGGTGCCTCGACGACATCGACGTCCATCGCTCGGCCCGCGGCCACGATCGACGAGTGCGCGTTCGCCGACCCGATGATCAGGCCACGCACGCGGTCGAAGCGGCCGGGGGCTCGGGTTCTCCACCGCCAGCGAGCAACGATCAGTGCCGACAGGTTGCCGCCCGTGCCGCCGCTGACGAACACGCCGCCCGACGAGGGTGGGAGGCCGGCGAGATCACAGATGTATCGCAGCGCCTCGTTCTCGGCGAACACGGCTCCGGCGCCCTCCAGCCACGAACCTGCATAGATGCTCGATGCTCCGACCACGAGATCGAACAACATCGAGGCCTCGGTCGGCGCCGCGGGGACGAAGCTGAGAAACCGCGGATGGTCGACGCTGATGCAGGCCGGCGCCAGCACGTCGCCGAAGACTCGGAGCGCTTCCAAGCCGCCCACGCCTCGAGGCGTGACCGTTCGACCGGCCATCGCGGCGAGATCGGCTGCCGGACGACTGGAGTCGAGCGGGGGCGGATCGAGGCGCATCCGCTCGACCGAGTACCGCAGGACGGCCTGGGTGAGGATCTCCGTGGCGGAGTCGTGCTCATGCATCGCGGTGCTCGGGCATCGGGGCGCGCCGATCAGACGTTGAGGTCGAGCAGCTCGCTGCCTTCGCCGCGGACCTCGGCATCCTTGTTGAGCACGATGCCGAAGATGGCGGCGAGCACCGCACCACTCATGCACACCACTGCGGGCAGAGCGACGAGGACGACAAGGATGGCGATGGCACCTGGCACGCCTTCACCCTATCCCAGCGCCACGCGACCGCGCAGCGGTGAGTTCACTGCGGTCAGCTCACAGCGGTTTGAAGGCCCACGCTTCGATCTCGACCGCTCCGCCGAGCGGCAGGGCAGCGACCCCGATGGTGCTCCGGGCCGGGCGGGCCGTGCCGAAACCAGCGACGTACGCATCGTTGAACGTCGCAAAGGTGTCCATGTCGGTGAGGAAGCACAGCGTCTTGGCGATGTCGCCGAGCGTCGCTCCGACCGTCGCGAGTTGAGCCTCGAGATTCGCGACGGCCTGAGACGTCTGAGCGGCGACACCGCCTGGCACGACGACGCCATCGGCAATGCCGAGTTGACCGCTGACGATGATCCAATCGCCGGCGCGAACGACTGGGGTGTACGGACCGAGTGGTTTCGACATCACCCCAATCTAGAGCGCTGGAGGTCGGGGGATCCGGGGGCAGTCGATCCGGAGGTCAGGCCCGCCCACCATCGAGACGATCGGTGAGCTCCTTGAACTCCGCGGGCTCGAACAGGATCGGGTCTGCGCCGACGAGTGCATTCAACCGATCGGCGAGCGCTGCCACGTCGGACGCCGAGGCGGCCTCGCGCGCGGTGAGCGTCGACGTCGCACCGCTCGTGTCTGCCGCCTGTTCGACCGCGGCCCGAGCTGTGTCGTCGACGTAGACGCCTTCGAGGCTGAGTTCGCCGCTCGGAGCAGCCACATCGGTCGACGCCCGCCGACCCGGTTCGTCGCGTCGTTCCCTCGATCGTCGTCACAATGTCGAGTTCGAGCTGCCGCTCGACGGGCCGGGGACGGGGGTGAGCACACGCGTTGAAGAGGTATGTCGCACGTTGGACTCCTGCGCGGTCGTCCGCGAAACGCGGGTGGAAACGCCTCTCCCTGACGTTCGATGCCCGGCATCCTCGCGCGGAATTCCATCGCGCGGTGCCCCTAACCTGGGCGGTGATGCGTTCCCCCCGCCGAACTCCTCCCGTTTCGTCTGACGCGCCGCCGCACGCGAGCCCAAGTGTCGCGGTGTCGAGCAGCTCGCTCACGCCGACATCGAGACGACAGTTCCTCGCGCTCGGCGGAGCGGCTGCGCTCGGCGGACTGGCCGCGGCGTGCGCAGGGGACGAGTCGAGCCCCGAGCCGACCGACGCTCAGGACGCTCCAGGGGCTCTGCCCGACAGCGATGCCACGACGTCGGACACCGCTGGGTTCGTGGTGGTGCAGCGCTATCCGTCCGGACAGCGGCTGACGCCGGGAGAGGTGCGACTCGCGTTCTCGATCGCCGACTCCAAGGGTTCGTTGCTCCCCGAAGGACCTGCCGTGATCACCGGCGTCGTGCGTGACGAACGAGGCGACACGATCGGCACGGTCGAAGCCCCGCGCCGTGGGACCGGCCTCGACGTGCCGTACTGGACCATCACGACGGAGATCCCCACGCGGGGCCTGTACGAGTTCGCCCTCGACGGTGCGATCGCAGACCCGACTCCGTTCCTGATCTTCGACGCGTCAGAGGTGTCCATCCCGGCGGTCGGCACCGCCCTGCCACCTGTCGACACCCCCACCACCGACAATGCCCGCGGCGTCGACCCGGTGTGCACGCGACTCGACGGACCGTGCCCGTTCCACGACGTCACGCTCGCCGATGCGCTCGCTGCCGGCAAGCCGGTGGTGTACCTCATCGGCACTCCGGCGCACTGCCAGACAGCGACGTGCGGCCCCGGCCTCGAGTTCCTGATCGACGCAGCGAAGCAGTACGCCGATGTCGCCACCTTCGTCCACGCCGAGGTGTACGCCGACCCGGAGGCCACCGAGGTCGCCCCGGCCGTCACGGACTACACGCTCGACTACGAACCGGTGATCTGGATCACCGACGCCGCAGGGACCGTAGTTCGCCGGATCGACATCGTGTGGGACGCCGACGAGCTCGGCCAACTGCTCGCCGAATCCCTGGGCTGATCCCTCTGGCCTGATCCCTCTGGCCTGAATCCTCTGGCTGATCCCTCTGGCTGATCGGTACTACTGATCATGCCCGTCGGGCGACGAGCAGGAACCTCCGCTTCGGCACCACCAGGGGTGTGCCGGCGTCGATCGCCTCGTGCAACGACAGCAGCACCTCCGCGTACCTCTCGACGCTGAAGTCGTCGGGTGCCTCCCACGGCACGAAGGCCAGGTACCGCACGAACATCGCGATGTCGGGAAAAGTGAGGGTGCCCAACCAGGTCTCGGCGCGCTCGACGTCGAATCCGGTCTGTTCGAGGTCGTCCCGACAACGCTCGAGCGTGACGTCGGCATAGATCGAGTCGGCGCCAAATAGCTGCCGAACGTGCTGGGCGTCTCGGCCGTCCACTTGTTGCGTGCAGAAGATCCCTCCGTCGCGCAACACGCGCCACACCTCCTGCGCGTCGTACGCCTCATGGCGGTCCAACACGAGGTCGAAGCGCCGATCGTCGAACGGCAGCCGATCGTCGGCCTCGGCGTCATAGCGCACCACGGCGATCGCGTGCGGTTGCAGCGCTGCCGTAGCGACGGGCAGGTTGACGGCCCAGCCCTCCGTCGCGACCGTGTCGGGCGGCAGCGCATCGGCCAAGCGCAGCAACACCTCGCCGCCACCGGTGCCCAGGTCGAGCACATGCCGGGCGCGCTGTAGCAGACCTCGCGCCACGACCTCGTACTGCCACGGTGGCTCGTCGGGGTCGAACCCGTCACCGAATTCGGAGAAGTCCCAGCCGACGACCGGGCCTTCCCATCGCTCGCGCCAGCCCCTCAGAAGCTGCTCACGCGAGCCGGGCACTCAGCTGAAGCTGGAGCCGCAACCGCAGGTGCGGGTGGCGTTCGGGTTGGTGATCGAGAACCCGGCCTGGTTGAGGCCATCCTTGTAGTCGAGGGTGGCCCCCTCGAGCAGCTGCTTGGACGCCTGGTCGACGATGACGGCGACCTTTGCCTCGTCCGGACCGAAGAGCGCCTTCTCGTCGTCGGCGGCGACATCACCGTCGAAGAACATCTCGTACGAGAATCCGCTGCAGCCGCCGGGGCGAACGGCAACGCGCAGCGCCAGATCGGTGGCGCCCTCTGCTTCGAGCAGTTCCTTGACCTTGTGGGCGGCGGTGTCGGTGAGGGTGATCACGGTGGGTTCTCCTTGCGTTCGGCTGAACCGGTGGTACGAACGGAAAGTGTAACCCCCATGCCCCGTAGAATCATTCCGTGGACGCGACCTCACTCCCCGCCGGTCGGCGGTCGAGCGCGACCGACCTGCCGACCGAGGCCCAGGTCCTCGATCTCCTCCGTTCGGTGATCGACCCCGAACTCGGCGCCGACATCGTCACGCTCGGCATGGTGCCAGGCGTTTCGGTCGGCACCGACGGTGTGGTCACGGTCGGTGTGAAGCTCACCATCGGCGGCTGCCCGCTGCGCGCCCAGATCAAGAAAGACGTCGAGAGCAGGGTGGCTGTCCATCCTGGGGTCACCAAGGTGAAGATCGACTGGGGCGAGATGAACAGCGACGAGCGCAGCGAGGTGATGCTGAAGGCCCGCTGGAACGCCCGCGAGAACGCTCCCGACACCGAGATCCCGGTCACGGCGCGCATCCTCGCCATCGCGAGCGGTAAGGGCGGCGTCGGCAAGAGCTCGGTCACGGTCAACCTCGCTGCCGCGATCGCCGCCGAGGGATTCACGGTCGGGGTGCTCGATGCCGACATCTGGGGCTTCTCGGTCCCCCGCCTGCTCGGCATCGACGAGCGTCTCGAGGCCCACGCCGTCGAGGGCAGCGACAAGCCGAAGATCTTCCCCAACGAGATCCCCGTCGGCCGCGGCACGCTCAAGGTGGTCAGCACGGGGTTCATGGTGGGAGAAGACACCGCGCTCATGTGGCGAGGTCTCATGCTGACCAAAGCGGTCGAGCAGTTCCTCCGCGACGTGCACTGGGGAGAACTCGACTACCTGTTCATCGACATGCCACCGGGCACCGGTGACGTGCAGATGGGCTTGGCACGGATGCTGCCCCGCACCGATCTGGTGATCGTCACCACGCCTGCCCTCGCTGCCCAGAAGGTGGCAGCCCGTGCTGCCGACATGGCCAGGCGGAGCTTCCTACGCGTGTGCGGCGTGATCGAGAACATGAGCACCTTCACTTGCGACCACGGACACAGCTATGCGCTGTTCGGGACGGGGGGCGGTCAGGCGCTCGCCGACGAGATCGGTGTGCCGCTGCTCGGTCAAGTGCCGCTCGAGTCGGCTGTCGCTGCCGGCGGCGACGCGGGCACCCCGGTGTCGCTCGACGGCACGGGCGCCGCAGCCGACATGTTCCGGGCGATCGCTCGCCGGATCATCGACGACGTCGCCCCGCCGACGAACATGGCCGGCTGCTCGGCCCGATTGATCGGACTGGTGAACGCCGCGCTCGATGCCAAGGATGCAGCCGCCTCCGCGTCGTGACCGTATGGCTCCGTCCTGATCCTCAGTCCTGGATGTCGTCGTAGCCAGCTTCGCCGGGCAGCTTGATGCCGGCGACCTTGCCGTCGACGAACACGATCTTGGGCAGGATGCAGGGCGGCGCCGGCATCGCCCGAGCGGCGGCCATCGCTTCGTCGACGGAGCCGAACCGTGCGAGAAACTCCAGGTTGGCCACCGTCGGCGGCATCATGGTCAGCTCGCCGGCCGTCGCCCGTCCGAGCGCGTCTCGCGGAGCGACCCACATGCTCGCGATCGTCTCGTTGTCGTCGTGCACGGAATGCTGCCCGACAGGAGCCGGGGCCAGGTAGAAGCGGGTGTCGAACCGGCGAGCACCCTCGCCTTTCGGCGTGATCCAGTGTGCGACCCACTCCAACTGCTCGATCGCGGGCACGAGCTCGTGTTCCTCACACAGTTCGACGAGGTCGATCGTGCCATCGTGCACCCCAACCCGCGCTGCCATCGCGGGGTGACCATCGACGACGGTGTTGCCGCTCGGATCGTGGGCGAGGAGCACGCCCGCCTCCTCGAAGCACTCCCGGATCGCGGCCAGGCGGTGCGCCCGTTCGAGGTCCTCGCCGTCGTGGGTCTCGACCTTTCCGCCTGGGAACACGTACATCCCGCTGCCGAAAACGGCCGAGAGCGTGCGGCGAAGCATGAACACCTCGACCCCGGCCCCACCGTCCTCGCGGTCCCTCACCAGCATCACCGTGGCGGCGAGCTTGACGGGAATGGGCTGCGGGGTGTCGGGCGTGGTCATCGTGGCGTAGTCTTGCCGGTCGTGCTGGTGTGGATGGATCTGGAGATGACGGGACTCGAGCCGTCGAAGCACGTCATCGTCGAGATCGCCACGCTCATCACCGACGACGAGCTCAACGTCGTCGCCGAGGGACCCGACCTCGTGATCCATCAGCCAGAGGACGCGTTGGCGCTCATGGAACCGATCGTGGTCGAGATGCACACCAAGAGCGGCCTCCTCGATGCCATTCGCTCCAGCACCATCACCCTCGACGACGCGGGCGCGCAGACGCTCGAGTTCATCAAGCAATGGGTTCCTGAAGCCCGCAAGGTGCCCCTGTGCGGCAACTCGATCGGGATGGACCGCCGCTTCCTCGACGCATACCTGCCGCAGATCGAGAACTGGCTGCACTACCGCAGCATCGACGTGAGCAGCGTGAAAGAACTCGTGCGGCGCTGGTATCCAGGGCTGAACAACGGCCGCCCCTACAAGGTCGGCACCCACCGGGCTCTCGACGACATCCGCGAGAGCGTCGCCGAGCTTCGCTTCTACCGCGAGCGAGTGTTCGTGCCCAGCACCTCGCCGGCCGCGATCGCGGCTGCTGCCGCCACCGAAGCCGAAGCCGAAGCCGAGGCGGCGGCCACCACACCGCCTGCGGATCAGCCCGTCTCCTGATCGGGACGCAGCGCCCGTCCCTTCCACGTCACCGCGCCGCCGAAGCGGCGATGCCACCAACTGCGCACCAAGACGGTGACCAGGAGCGCCACCCACACCGGGAACATCGCGGTCGCCCACCAGGTGAACCTGCCGGCGCGTCGGGCGAACACGGCGAACTGCGCCGTCGACGCCACCGCACACCACGCCGAGGTGACCGCGCCACCAGCGAGTGACGTCACCCAGGCGACGACGAGCGCGGTGGCCCACCACGGCGTTGCGTCGAAGCCGATCGCCACGCCCTTGGTCCATCCTTCGATCACCTGGCGCAGATCGCGGGGGTACATCCGGAACGACGTGCCGATCGACGTGCCGGCGAACAGGCGTGACCTCGGGAACCGGCGCGCGAGCGCGATGTCCTCCAGCACCGCGCCACGCACATCCACGTGTGCATGGCCGCCCGCACGCTCGTACGCGTCGCGTCGCACCGCTACCACCGGTCCGAACGCCACGCGAGTCGGCACGCGTTCACCTCTCGGTGTGAACGCGGCCGAACCCATCAGCGCCACGACGTTGAACAGCACGCTCACCTGCTCGTACGGCCGCACCGTGGCATGGTGGGGCTGCATCGAGATCAGCTCATCGGGGTGTCGTTCGAGCTGTGCAACCAGCGCGTCGAGCGTCCCCGGCGCCAGCCGCACGTCGGCGTCGAGGAACACGAGCACCCGATTCGTCGCCGACCGAGCTCCGACATGGCACGCGTGCGGTTTCCCGGCCCACCCGGCCGGCAGCGGTGGTGCAGCGATCACCGTCGCGCCGCCGGCGACAGCCAGGGACGCGGTCGCGTCGGCCGAGTGGTCGTCGACCACGATCAGCTCGTCACCATCGCGCACCTCGGCCACGAGCGAGGCGAGCAGTGCCGGCAGCGAGCGCGCCTCGTCGCGCGCGGGAACCACGATCGACACCGCCATCCGCCGCGGCGGTGCGGCGGGGAGCGAACGCGGACGCCAGAGCATCACCCACCCTGCCGACCAGCCGAGCACGAACAGCCCGAGCGCACTTCCTGTCGGCCACCCGATGTACGACCCGGTGGACGAGCC
>JAYUSX010000492.1:0-6771 GCA_043755475.1 Actinomycetota bacterium | reverse complement strand
GGTCGTGCTCATCGACACGACCGCCGCCTCGCTGCCGAGTGTCGGCATCGACGACCGGCTCGGCGGTCGGATCGCGACCCAGCACCTCGTCGATCTGGGTCACACCAGGATCGGGTTCGTGGGCGAGCCGCCGAACAACCCATTCGGCTTCGTTGCCAGCGTCCGCCGCGAGGACGGCTACCGGTGCGTGCTCGAGCAGACAGGCATCGAGCCGGTTCCGGAACTCGTCCGTTACGGGGCACATCTCCGGTCGGCCGCCAAGCAGATGTCGCTCGACCTGTTGTCGATGCCCGATCGACCCACCGGCATCGTGGCCACCAGCGACGTGCAGGCGGTCGGCGTCATCGAGGCGGCCGCTGCGCTCGGTCTGCGAGTGCCCGACGATCTCTCGGTGATCGGCTACGACGACATCGAACTCGCGTCGTTGATGAACCTCACCACGGTGCGACAACCGCTCGAGGGATCGGGCCGCCGCGGCGCGGATCTGTTGCTCGAAGCCCTCGCCTCCGACGCTCGCCCGCTGCTGAACGAAGAGCTGCAGATCGAGCTCGTCGTGCGATCAACGACCGGGCCGCGTCGATGATCCCAGGCGTGACGAACGATCAAACCGCCGCGACGTCTCCGTGGTGGTCGGATGCCGTCGTGTACCAGGTGTACGTACGGTCCTTCGCCGATGCCGACGGCGACGGCATCGGCGATCTCGCCGGCATCACGGCCCGGCTCGATCATCTGGAGGCCCTCGGTGTCGACGCCGTCTGGCTCACCCCGTGCTACCCGTCGCCTCAGCTCGATCATGGCTACGACGTCGCCGACTACTTCGACATCGAGCCGGCGTACGGCGATCTCGCCGCGTTCGACCGACTAGTCGCCGAGGCACGGCAGCGTTCGATCCGGGTGCTGATGGATGTGGTCCCCAACCACTGCAGCGCCGAACACGCGTGGTTCCGTGCCGCGCTCCAGGCCGGCCCGGGCAGCCCTGAGCGAGCGCGCTTCTACTTCCGTGACGGCCGCGGCGAGCGAGGCGAGCTCCCTCCGAACAACTGGAGTGCCGTGTTCGGTGGACCCGCGTGGTCGCGCGTCACCGAACGCGACGGCACGCCGGGGCAGTGGTACCTCCACACGTTCACCCCGTGGCAGCCGGACTTCGACTGGTCATGCCCCGACGTGGTGGAGATGTTCGACTCGATGCTCACGTTCTGGTTCGACCGCGGCGTCGAGGGGTTTCGCGTCGACGCGGTCACGATCGTGGGAAAGGCGCCGGGCCTCCCCGACGCCCCGGACGCTCCCGAAGGCACGGCCGAGAACGATGTCTGGACGCACAACCCGTACAGCGTGTTCTGGCCGACGGCCCACGACATCTGGCGCCACTGGCGCACGTTGATCGACCGCTACGAGGCCACCCATCCCGGACGGTCGCTCGTCACCGTGAGCGAGGCGTACACGCCCGACCGGCCCGATCTGCTGCTGGACTATGTGAACCCGCGGGAGTTCCACCAGTCGTTCTGCTTCGATCTGATGCTCGCCCCGTGGCGCACCGACACGCTCCGGGCGACGATCGAGCCGGTGTACCAGACGCTCACGGCGGCCGGGGCGCCGCTCACGTGGACGATCAACAACCACGACACCCAGCGCGCGGTCACGCGGTACGGGCGTGCCGATGCCACCGAGTTGTCGAGCTGGACGAAGAACAACCTGGTGTACACGGGCACCCCCGTCGATCTTGCGCTCGGCACCACACGCGCCCGCGCCTCGATCGCACTGGTGGCCGCGTTGCCGGGATCGCTGTATCTGTACCAGGGCGAGGAGCTCGGGCTCCCGGAGGTGCTCGACCTGCCCGCCGCAGCCCGGCAGGATCCGATGTTCGTCCGCACCGAGGGTCGCGAGATCGGCCGTGACGGGTGTCGCGTGCCATTGCCGTGGACGGACGACGCCACCACGTCGTTCGGATTCTCCGCTGGATCGACGCCGTCGTCGTCGAGTTGGTTGCCGAGTTGGTTGCCGAGTTGGTTGCCGCAACCCGCCGACTGGGGCACGTACAGCGTCGAGACCCAAGAGCACGATCCACAGTCGATGTTCGCGCTCTACCGGCGGGTGCTGCGTGCCCGCGGATCGCGACTCGATCCTGATTCGGGTCTGTCGTTCGTCGACGTGGAACACCCCGACCTCCTTGCGTTCCGGCGGGGCGACGTGACGGTGGTGCTCAACGTGGGCGACATCGAGATCGAGCTCGGGCCCGAGCTGGCGGATGGTGCACGGATCGTGCTCACGTCCGCCGTGGCTGACCACGATGCCGGACGCTTGCCGGCCAACACCTGCTGCTGGCTCGCGCCGGTCTGAGCTCGAGGAGCCGCGATGCACATCCGCGACACTGCGCATCTCGCGCACGACGACTGGTGGCGCAGCGCCGTCATCTATCAGGTGTACATCCGCAGCTTTGCCGACGTCGACGGTGATGGCCTCGGTGACATCGCGGGATTGCGGTCGAAGCTCGATCACCTCGAGACGCTGGGTGTCGATGCGATCTGGATCAACCCGTGGTATCCGTCGCCGTTCGCCGATGCCGGCTACGACGTGAGCGACTACCGCGCGATCGAACCTCGCTTCGGCACCCTCGACGATGCGGTGGCGCTCATCGCGGCGGCGCACGAGCGGGGCATGCGCGTGGTGCTCGACATCGTTCCGAACCACACCTCCGACCAGCACGTGTGGTTCCAGGAGGCGATCGCCGCCGGGCCCGGCTCCCCGGAGCGGGAGCGCTACATCTTTCGCGACGGGCGTGGCCCCGACGGTGACGAACGTCCGAACGACTGGGACAGCTGCTTCGGCGGCCCGGCGTGGACGCGCATCACCGAGACCGACGGCACACCCGGCCCGTGGTACCTGCATCTGTTCGCGCCGGAGCAGCCCGACCTGAACTGGCATCACCCCGAGGTGCGCTCGGACTTCGAAGAGACGCTGCGGTTCTGGTTCGATCGAGGGGCCGATGGGTTCCGCATCGACGTGGCCCACTCGCTCGTGAAAGAGGACGGTCTGCCCGACATCGCCGAGCGGTCCTGGGCGAAGCTGCCCTTCCGTCTGCAGTCGATCCCCGGTGCGCACCAGACCGATCACCCGCACTGGGATCGCGACGAGGTGCACGACATCTACCGGTCGTGGCGCGCGATCGCCGACTCCTACGACCCGCCGCGCATCTTCGTGGCAGAAGCGTGGGTGCCCGACCCGGCCCGGACCGTGCGATACCTCCGTTCCGACGAGCTGCACACGGCGTTCAACTTCGACTTCCTGCGCTGCAAGTGGATCGCCAACGACCTGCGCGCGGTGATCGACGACACGCTGCGCGAGCACCGTGCCGTCGGAGCGCCTGCCACGTGGGTCCTGTCGAACCACGACGTCGCTCGACAGGTGTCGCGCTACGCCCGTCCGCAGGACACCGGGGTCCACGGCCACCAATTGCGCGACCTGTCCACCGACGTCGATCTCGCGCTCGGCCAGCGACGCGCCCGTGCTGCGGCCTTGTTGATGCTCGCGCTGCCCGGTAGCGCCTACGTCTACCAAGGCGAAGAGCTCGGGCTTCCGGAGGTCGAGGACCTTCCTGACGATGCGCTCCAGGACCCCACGTGGCTGCGCAGCGGCCACACGGATCGAGGTCGCGACGGATGCCGCGTGCCGATCCCGTGGACGTCATCGACGCCCACGTTCGGCTTCGGTCCGGAATCCGGAGCTGCACCCTGGTTGCCGCAGCCTGCTTGGTTCGGCGAGCACGCCGCTTCGGTTCAGCAGGGCGTCGATGGCTCGATGCTCGAGCTCTATCGGACTGCGCTGGGTGTGCGTCGCTCGGAGGCAGCACTCGGCGACGGCGCGATGGACTGGCTCGATCTTGCCGACGGCGCACTCGGCTTCACGCGTGAGCCGGACTTCGCGTGCATCGTCAACGTGTCTGCAGCGGCAGTCTCGGTGCCCGACCGGTGGACCGTCGTGCTGACCAGCGCGCCTCTCGATGGAGCGTCGATCACTGCGGATACGGCCGTCTGGCTGCGCCGTTGACGAGCGGCCCACATCGGGCGATCTCCATGCTCGCGTTCGGTGATTAGAGTCCGGCCATGGCTGCAGTCGTACTTGACAAGGTGAACAAGATCTACGAGAACGGATACCACGCGATCCACGATCTGAGTCTTCAGATCGAAGACGGTGAGTTCCTGGTGCTGGTGGGCCCCTCGGGATGTGGGAAGTCGACGGCGCTGCGCATGATCGCAGGGCTGGAGACGATCACCGACGGCGAGATGCGCATCGGCGAGAAGGTCGTGAACGACGTCGAGCCGAAAGATCGCGACATCGCGATGGTCTTCCAGAACTACGCGCTGTACCCACACATGACCGTGTACGACAACATCGGATTCGCGTTGAAACTCGCGAAGGTGCCCAAGGACGAGATCGACAAGCGGGTGCGCAGGGCCGCGGAGACGCTGGAGCTCTCGACCTATCTCGATCGAAAGCCCGGCCAATTGTCCGGTGGCCAACGCCAGCGCGTCGCCATGGGGCGCGCGATCGTGCGCCAACCCGCTGCGTTCTTGATGGACGAGCCGTTGTCGAACCTCGATGCCAAGCTGCGGGTGCAGATGCGCGCCGAGATCGCCGGCCTGCAGCGCGGCCTCGGAGTGACGACGTTCTACGTCACCCACGATCAGGTCGAGGCGATGACCATGGGCGATCGCGTGGCCGTGATCAAGGACGGCTACCTGCAGCAGGTCGATTCGCCGCAGAACCTGTACGACCGGCCGGCCAACGTGTTCGTCGCCGCGTTCATCGGCTCGCCGTCGATGAACCTGTACGACGCGACGATCACCGTCGATGGTAATGGCGGCTCGATCGCGCTCGGCGCGCAGACGTTGACCTTGGCCCCGGAATCGTTGGCTGCTCGCCCGGCGCTGCGTGGGTACAGCGGCAAGCAGGTCGTCGTGGGCGTGCGCCCCGAGGATTTCGAGGACGTCGCGATGGCCAATGGTGTCCGCGACGGAGCCATCGTGCGGGGAACGATCCGGTTGCTCGAGGCACTCGGCTCCGAGATCATGGTGCACTTCGACCTGGGTACCGGACAGGTCGAGTCCGGCGATCCTGATGCGGTCGCGGTGTCTGCTGCCCCCGGCGCGGCGAACGCTGTCGGACGGTTCCACCCTCGATCACGGGTGCACACCGGCGACACCACCGACGTCGCCGTGGCGATCGAGAACCTGCACTTCTTCGACCGCGACACCCGGCTCGCCATCTGGGAGTGATCCGGTCAGTTGGGGGCCTTGGTCCCTTTCGCCCCGTCGACGATCGTGCTACGGTTGGCCGTGGAACACGCGTCGTGAATTTCCAACGTGTTTCCATGATCCGGGTTCGGGCATCCGCCCGACACTTCTCCGAGGGGGAGAACCACATATGCATGCAACCAAGCGTGTCGTAGGTGCGCTCATGGTCGCTGGCTTGCTGTTCGCAGCTTGCGGTGACGATGACGAGACCACGACCGAAGCAACCGATGCGCCTGCGGGCACCACGGCACCTGCGGGCGGCGAGAGCCTGCTCAACGGTGAGATCCCGTGTACCCAGCAGTACGCGGGCAAGACGGTGACGATCATGTCACCGGTCCGCAACGACGAGAACAGCCCGAACACCATCGCCGACTTCGTCGCTGGATACGACCCGCTCGCCAAGTGCACGGGCCTCACCATCGAGTTCCAGGGCGGCGCCGAGTTCGAGACCGAGATCAACGTTCGTCTCGAGGGTGGCAACCCGCCCGACGTGATCGACTACCCGCAGCCCGGACTGATGCGTAGCCACATCGAAAAGGGCTACCTCGCCAAGCTGCCCGCTGATGTCGCAGCTCATGTGACCACCGACTTCGCCGCTGGCTGGGACGTCTACGCGTCGAGCGCCGACGGCACGGTGTACGGCCTGCCTGGCCGCTCCAGCGTCAAGTCGATGGTCTGGTACAGCCCGAAGATGTTCACCGACGGCGGGTATGCGATCCCGGCCACGCTCGAGGAACTGACCGCCGTGTCCGACAAGATCGTCGCTGACGGCGGTACCCCGTGGTGCGTCGGCGCCGAGTCCGGTGTGGCCACCGGTTGGGTGCTCACCGACTGGATCGAAGACTTCATGCTGCGGATCAACGGCGGCGAGGTGTACGACCAGTGGGTCAACCACGAGATCCCGTTCAACGACCCGAAGGTCGTCGCAGCCATCGATGCCGTCGGTGGGTTCGTCAAGAACCCCGACTACCTCGGTGGCGACACCCTGGTGAAGGCGATCGCCACCACCAAGTTCCAAGACGGTGGCCTGCCGATTCTTACCGGCGACTGCTACATGCACCGTCAGGCGAGCTTCTACGTGGGGAACTTCGGAGAAGACGCCAAGGTTGCCCCCGATGGCGACATCTGGTTCTTCTACCTGCCGAGCCCGGCCGACGGTCCGAAGTTCGTGCTGGGTGCCGGCGACATCTATGCCGCGGCCACCGACAAGCCCGAGAGCTTCGACGTGGTTCGCTACACCGGTTCGGCCGACTACCAGCTCGCGCTGGCCAACTCTCGCAATGAGTTGGGTCCGAACCTGAACCTCGACCTCGATGCGATCGAGGACCCGTTCCTCAAGGCTGTGGCCGAGTTGAACTCGAGTGCAGAAGTGTTCCGCTTCGACGGTTCCGACCTGATGCCCGGGGCCGTCGGCGCCGGCACCTTCTGGACGGAGATCACGGCGTGGGTCATCGGTGGCGACACCAAGACCCTCGTCGAC
>JAYUSX010000491.1:0-6778 GCA_043755475.1 Actinomycetota bacterium | reverse complement strand
GGTGCCATGCGAGCTCGAAGCCGTACCGCTCAGCGGCGGCGGCAAGGTCCTGTTCTACGGTGCTGTGTCGGAACGATGGATCGAGCACGATGGCCTCGACATCGACGGCCAGGTCGACGCCGCCGTGGACCTGGATCTCGACGTAGCCGTCGAGATCTCGACTCGCCGACCGGGGCAGGTTCTGCCCATCGAGGAGCGCGATGAGCGTGTCGGTGTCGAGGTGTCGGTTGAGGAGGTTGCGTCGGGCGGCTTGTTCGCCGAGGCCGGCGAGGATGCTCCACGGCTCGTCGAAGGTGCCGACGTCTCGTGGAGCGGCGTGGGTGTCGCCGACGCACATCGTGGTTCGTTCGCGGACGTGCGATCGCAGCACGACGAAGCAGGACCCGAACCGTGGCGAGCCGCCGTGGTCGTCGACCACGAGGTCGAACGCTCCGTAGGCCGGATGCTCGTCGGAATCCGGATCGATGTCATCGCACGCGCCAGCGAAGTACTCGCGCTCGAACCGGTGCCGTTCGCCACCGTGCAGTGCCGATCGGCTGCCCGATGAGATGCCGGTCGCCCATTGGCTCCGATAGGCGCCGCCGGACAAGAGCCCTGCGGCGACCGAACGGCCGTCCCGGCCGATTCGGTCGGGATGGAAGTTGACCGTCAGGCGTCCAGCGATCCGCAACCGATCGGTCCACACGTCCGCGTTGCCGGCGCCGGTCGATGCCGCCCATCGCGCCTTTGAGGCGGCGCGGTCATCGAAGCCCCGCCGCTCGATTGCTCGGATCGCCTCTGCATACCCCATTGCCGCGCGAACGGTAGGGCTGTGCCGGAGGTGCGCTGGCCTGGGTCGCGCTGTTTCAGAGCATGAGAGCGCGGGCGATGCTGCGAGGCGCGAACCCATGCCGTTCGTAGAACGCTTGAGCGCCGAGGTTCGCTGCATAGGCGTCGACGTGTGCCTCGGCGGAGCCATGGCTGCGGGCCCAGCTGAGAAAGCCGTCGACGAGCATGCTTCCGATCCCGTTCCGCTGATGTGTTGCATCGACGTAGAGGCTCCGCAGCACGGCATACGTCGACGGGATTCGGGTGGGCGACGACGTGGCGAGGTAGCCCACGAGGTGACCGACCGTTGCGCCGGCCAGATCGGCGGCGAGGACCAGGGACCGGTCGTCGGTGAGTAGCCGCGCGAAGTCGTTCCTGCCTTCACGAGACGGCCAGGTCGGATCCGCCAGCGGCCCATGGACGGCCGCGTCGGCGGCGAGGAGCTCGCCCTCGAGCCGGACCAGCCCGTCGATGTCGCGTGCCTCTGCAGTACGGATGGTCACCACGAGGTTGCACCGTAGGTGTCCGCAATCGAACGCGAAAGTGGAGGCCAGTGATGGCGAAGCCGAAGGCGATCCAGTGGCTCGAGGAGCAGACCGGCGAGACCATCGCCTATGCCCCCGAAGTGATCGTGAGCCAGGACCGACACTTGTCGGTCCGCCTCGCCGGCGAACTTGCGGCGGGTCTGGACGCAATGGCGGCTGAGCGCGGGCTCACGCTGTCGCACCTCGTTCGTGAACTCCTCGCCGAGGCGGTCGCACAGCGAGCGGCGGTGGCCAAGCTCGACGGACGAGCGCTGGCTGATCGCCTCGCTGCAGATGTTGCCGAAGTGCGCCGCCGGCTCGCCGGCTGATCGCGCCCTTTCTGCCGATCGGCACGGATTGGACGCTTGCGGGGGACGTCCTCATCAGTCTGTGCGCTGGATGCCCGACGCGTTGCCTGACTCCAAGTACCACCCTGATCCCGTGGCGACTGGCTCCCTGAAGGGTTCCACGTGATCTGCGAGGAGTCGGCGTTGGCTTCGATGATGGTGACGTTCACATCGTCTGGACGAGCGCATAGCTGGTGCTCGGCACGGGCTTGCTCAGGTACGTGAACCCCGCCTGGAAAAAGACCCCAGCCATCTCAACGCGGAATGGAATCGGGAGCTGTGGCGTCAACCCGACAGCACGCGCTGTGGCCATGATGTCGAAGATGCATCAGGCCAGAGCACTACCCCGCGGCTCACGGGCACGAATGCTACTTCGCCGATCCAAGCCGCTGACCTGAGCTTCGTGGATCTCCCGCGGGAAAATGCGCACCAGGGTCAGCGATGGGGATCCCGGCCGTTCCAGGCGACGAGGCGGTCGATGGCGGGCGCGTCAGCTTGGACGGGGACAGCCTCGGCGAAGGGGATGGCGACGTCGTCGAGGCCCATGGCTGCCGAGATCTCGGCGAAGAGCGCTCGACGGTTCTCCGCGGGCAGGATCGGGCGCGCCTCCAGCGCTGCGGTGACGACTGTGTCGTCCCAGTCGGGTTGTTGACCGGTCGCTGTCGCGAGGTCCCAGGTGTGGACGGTCAGTTCGGAGAAGTAGGACGTCAGCACTTCTGCGCCGCTCCCCTGAATCCACGGCAGTGCCATGGGCAGTTCGAGCACGGCGTCGTCGCGCCATGCATCTGCGGCGTGTGTGCTCGACTTCGCCCACGCGTCGCACCAGCCGTCGTCGGGCGCGCTGGTTTCGATCACGGAGAAGGGATCGTGGGCAGTGCCGAGCGCGGCGATGCGGTCGAGCACGCCGACGAGGTGGCTGAGCATGGCGCGGACGTCCATCTCGGGGCATGGCGTCGACGCGGTGAGCTGGTCGGGCCGGATGCCGGCGATGACAGCCCCGCCAGTGGCGATGGCGCGTTCGAGGATTGGCCGGGGGTCGACGAAGCGTGGCGTGGTTGAGTTGGCGTCTGTGGTCATGCTGCCATCGTGCGACCCAAACAGGTCAGTTGATGACCGGTTTGGGTGTGCCCTCTTCGCTTCCCGCGGTCGGCGTTGCGTGAACGTTTGGGAACTATCGTGCCCCTTGGTTCGTCTCACCTTCGATTCGTCGTCGATGGTCGAAGGGATGGGGTGAAGCGATGGGGCAGCGTTGCGGACAAGGTCGCGGTCGCCGGGCGATGGGCGATGGACAGGGCGGTCGCGGCGCTGGTGACGTGGTGCGCCGCTGCAACGCGCTCGTCGTCCTCGTGAGCCTGCTTGCTGTGACGTCGTGCGGCGCACCGGCGGAACAGCCGTCAGGGTCAGCCGCCATCTCACCCTCGTCCTCGGCTGCATCCTCGGCGGCGTCCACCGTCTCGACCTCGGGAGACGACCCCTTGCCCGACCTGGACGCCGGCGCCTGCGGAGAAGTCTCTGCGACGCCCGCCGATCTGGCGGATGCGCAGTTCGCGCTTGTCGGACGTGTCCTGTCGGCCGCCGACGACATCCATCCGTGGACGACCGACCCCGAGAACCCCGACCGACCGGAGCCCGCCACCACGACACGGTGGGTGACGTTCGAGGTCGAGCGCTGGTATCTGAGTGACTGGGGCCTCACCTTCTCGGTTTGGATGCCCGACATCGCGGCGTCGCCCGGTCAGCGCATCGCCATCGGCGGCAACGCCTACTTCACACAGGTGGGGGACTTCGCCGGCCAGTCGGGCGAGGTGGAGTTCTGCGCGCCGCTCGCGGATGGCGAGGCGTCACCTGCTGACTGGGATGCACTGCTCGGCGAGCCGCTCTCACCGTCATCGACGGTCGCGCCGACGACCATCGCCCTGGATCCCGCGAAGGTGTTCGGAGAACGCTCGGGACCGTGCGGGCCGACGGTGCTCACCAACGGCAACGACAATCAGACCGTGCTTGCCGCAGGGGTCACCTGCTTCCTCGACGAGGTTCGAGCCGGCCGACCGCTCGTGTGGGACGTTCTGATCCCCACAGTCGAAGGCGACCCGATCGTGACTCGATACGAGTTCGACGGGACCACGGTGGTGATCACCACCGACAACTCGTTCGACAACTTCGGAAGCGGGGGAGTGTTCGAGCAACGGTGCTCCAACGTGGTGCCGACGAACTGGCTCCTCGAAGGTGTCGACTGCACGACGAGCACGGGTGTCGGCTTCATCGAAGCCAGCCTCGACACCCGACCGTGAGCCGGTCCTTCACGTGATCGACCTGTGTGCTTCCGGTTGCCGACCTCGAGGCGTCGATGAGAGTCCCGCTTCCATCGGGCGGTCCACTGGTCATCGAGAATGGTCGAACGCGTGGAAGCATGTGCGGTGTGGCGGACGAGGAGGTGTTGCACGGGGGCGTTGCGAACGCCGGTGGTGTCGTTCGTGTGGGCGAACACGTCCTGCGTCCTGCGAATCCGCATTCGACGTCGATCCATCGAATGCTTATTGCCTTGGCGGAGGCCGGGTTCCCTGGCGCGTCCGTCCCCGTCGGGATCGATCCGGATGGCCGCGAGCGTCTGGTGTTCATCCCGGGCGATGTCGCCATCCCGCCGTACCCGGCGTGGGTGCAGAGCGGCGACGCGCTCGGCTCGGTCGCGCGACTGCTCCGGCACATGCACGACGTGTCGACGACCGTGCGGTTCGACGTCGACGCGACGTGGAGCCGAGAGATGGCCGATCCGGTGGGGGGTGATGTGTTCTGCCACAACGACGTGTGCCTGGAGAACGTCGTGTTCCGCGACGGGGTGGCGGCGGGGCTGTTGGACTTCGACTTTGCTGCTCCTGGGCGACGTGAGTTCGACCTGGCATCGTTCGTCCGAATGTGCGTTCCGGTCGACGACGACGTGAACGCTGCCCGGCTGGGATGGGCGCCAGCCGATGGTCCGGCACGTGTGCGGCTTGTGTGCGACGAGTACGGGCTCGACGACCTGGGTCGTGTTCGTCTGCTGGGCTGCCTCGACGAGTCGATCGCCCGCGGCGGCGAATTCGTGCGACGACGTGTCGAGGCCGGCGAGGTCGCGTTCATCGAGATGTGGGAGGCAATGGGTGGCGAGGAGCGTTTCGACCGACGCCGCAGTTGGTGGTCGGCGGCACACCGCCACTTCGAAGAGGCCCTGCGATGACCGACGGTCTCGTCGGTTTGTCCGTCGTTCAGAGGACTGCGCGCACGGGGGCGTACTCCGTGAGTACGTCCGAATGGGTCGACCGCCAGCGTTGTCGATGGCCCTCGGCCGCGAGCCGGTAGTAGACGATCCGTCGCATCGGGTTCCACATGTTCCCACTCTGGTTGTGCGCCAGGAGGTAGTGCGCCAGGAGTACGTCGCCGCGTGAGGCGAGCACGGGCTGGCCCGGACCGAAATCCGGCGCGTCGGGCAGCAAGCATGCGTGCCCGCCCATCGATGCGTCGCTCATCAGCGCATCGACGCCTCGCTGCCGGAACAGACGCTCGTGGGCGCGGTGGGAACCGGGCCACACCCACAGGTTGCCGCGTCCATCCTGCGACTCATCGCCCAGGTAGATGCCGGCGAGCATGGTGAACGTCGCGGGTTCGGTCTGGCCCGGGAGGCCATAGCCGTCGATGTGGCCGCCACCGGGCTGGTGATCCCAACCGAAGATGCTGGTCGCGATCTGCACATGATCGAACGCAAGGTCGATCGGCAACGGAGCGACGAGTTGACCCGCCAACGCGAGCACGCCGCCTGATCGAAGTGCCCCGACGGCGGTCGGGAGCCGAGACGGGTGTTCGAAATAGTGGTGGAAGCCCACCTTGTCTGCCGGAGGTGGCGCGCTCGCGATGAGCGAGTCGACCTCTTCATCAAGCTCGGTCAAGACCCGCTCCGGCACCACGCCAGGCACCACGAGGTAGCCGTCGACGCCGAACGTTCGGAGCTGTGCGCTGGACAGCATTCGCGAACCCTACGGCCCGGCCGGCACGAGGAGGAACCGACTTACAAGGGTTCACGGTGCACGCGAACAAGAATTCAGGCGATGGTCGCGATGCCCGAATGGCACCCCCGACCGCATCGCTCAACTGCTCTGCACGGTCGAGAACTCATGAGCTCCACCGATGCGGACCGCGTGCTCTGACGCTTGCCCGTACCATCCGGTGATGGGCCGGTTCGATCTTGTGATCTTCGACTGTGATGGGGTGCTCGTCGACAGCGAGCGGCTCATCGTGAAGGTGGAGGCACAGATCTGCAAGGAGCGAGGATGGGCATTGACGGAGGACGACATCGTCCGTGAGTTCGTCGGCCTCTCCGATCTCGCGATGCGGACCCGGTTGTCCGAACTCGTCGGCGAGGAACTCGACGAGGGCTGGGATGCGGAGTACACGGACCGCTACCGGAACGCCTTGGCACTGCACCTCGAGGTCGTGACGGGCGTGGTTGCAGCGATCGACGCCATCGAACACGCCGGCCTCGCCACTTGTGTGGCGTCGAGTGGTAGCCACCAGAAGATGGCGCTCACCCTCGGCAAGACAGGCTTGCTTCGACGGTTCGAGGGTCGGATCTTCAGTGCCACCGACCCCGAGGTTGAGCGAGGCAAGCCCGCCCCAGACCTGTTTCTGCATGCCGCGGCGCGTATGGGCATCGAGCCTGGGCGGTGCGCTGTGGTGGAGGACAGCCCGTTCGGGATCGTGGCCGCGCTCGATGCGGGCATGGTGCCGTTCGGGTTTGCCGGCGGCTTGATCCCGGCGCACCGGCTGGCGTTCGACGGGGTCACGGTCTTCGATGCGATGTCGGAACTCTCGGCGCTCGTCGCGGCTCGCCAGACCTGATCGAGCTCGAAGGGGGCAGACCAGCCGGCACGGCGGGCGCTTCCGAGGCACGACCTCCGGCTCAGCGTTCCCCGTCGAGGAACAGGTAGCCATCGACAAAGATGAGTCGATCGGACGTCGGCGGGGCGGGAAGGGCGCGGCCGTGCGCCGTCGTCCGAACCTCACCGATCCACTTCGAGTGTTGGTACTCGTGGTTGATGATGGCGGTCAGCATCGTGGCCGCGATCCGAC
>JAYUSX010000490.1:0-6781 GCA_043755475.1 Actinomycetota bacterium | reverse complement strand
TGTTCTTCTCGCGGGTCGAGCACGCCGATCCTGCGGCGGGTGGCGCCGACGCAGCGTTCTCGCTGCCGGCTGTGGGTGAGCAGGCAACGAGTGTGGCCGCTCCTCGCCCCGAGGTGCCATCCATTCCGGCCGTGGCAGCGGATGCGGGCGCGAGCGCGTCGAACTCCTCCGGTTCGACGGGGCAGGTCGGGCTTCCGAGCTCGACGGTTTCGGAACCGTCTGCTCCGGCGTCACCTCCGGTGACGGCGCCGGTGCTGCCGCGCCGGGTGGTCGTGGTGGGTGACTCGATGGCGCATTCGCTGGCGATCAACCTGCCCGACGGCATCGAGTCGACCTTCGACATCGCGGACGGATCGGTCGACGGCTGCAGCGTCTACGACGATGGCGATGTGAAATCGGAGCGACGACGTTTCGCTCGGTCGTTCGCCAACTGCGAAGGATGGGCGGATCGATGGTTGGATGCGGCCGTCGATTCGAAGGCTCAGGTTGCGCTCGTGGTGACCGGTGCGTGGGACGTCTTCGACGTCGAGGTCGATGGCGTGCCCATCCCGTTTGCGAGCGCCGATGGCGATGCTCGGTTCCTCGCCGGGCTGCAACAAGGGATCGACGCGTTGACGGCCGCCGGCGTGCACGTGGCGTTGCTGGAGGTGGCGTGCATGCGCCCCGCCGACGTGAAGGGCGCCGGCGTGCCGGCCCTCCCCGAGCGTGGCGACGATGACCGCGTGGCCCACCTCAACGACCTGTTGCGCCAGGTGGCAGTCGACCACCCCGAGACGGTGACCTTCGTGTCCGGCCCGGCCCAGTGGTGCTCCGACGAGGAGATCGCCACCGATCTCGGGTACCGGTGGGATGGCGTGCACGTCTACGTGCCCGGGGCGAACCTGATCTACGTCACGATCGCCCAGAGCCTGCTCGACATCCCGCTCTGACCATCCGAGTCCCACACCCGTCCCGAAATCCGGTCAGCTCCTGGTTGCCATCTCTTGTTACCGGAGGGTAACTTAGGTCCATGGCTGATTTCGGGTTGAACGAAGACCAGGTCCAGATCCAGAAGTGGATCCACGGTTTCGCGGAAGACGTCATGCGTCCGGCCGCTCACGAGTGGGACGAGCGTGAGGAGTTCCCGTACCCGATCGTCGAGGAAGCCGCCAAGATCGGCCTGTACGGCTGGGAGTTCCTGATGAACGCCTTCGCCGATCCGACGGCACTCACGCTGCCCGTCGCGGTGGAAGAGCTGTTCTGGGGTGACGCCGGAATCGGCATGGCGATCATGGGTTCGGCCTTGGCTGCTGCCGGCATCAGCGGCAACGGCACGCCCGAGCAGGTGATGGAGTGGATTCCCCAGTGCTACGGCGACGCGAGCAAGATCCAGCTCGGCGCGTTCTGTGTGAGCGAGCCCGACGCCGGCAGCGACGTGAGCAACCTGCGCACACGCGCCACGTACGACGAAGCCAACGACGAATGGGTGCTGAACGGCACCAAAGCTTGGATCACCAACGGTGGGATCGCCGACATCCACGTCGTGGTGGCCGCGGTCGACCCCGAACTGAAGGGTCGCGGCCAGGCGAGCTTCATCATCCCGCCCGGCACCAAGGGCTTGAGCCAGGGCCAGAAGTACAAGAAGCACGGCATCCGTGCCAGCCACACGGCCGAGGTGGTGCTCGACGAGGTGCGCATCCCCGGTCGCTGCCTGCTCGGCGGCAAGGAGAAGCTCGACGCCAAGTTGGCCCGTGCCCGCGAGATGGGCCACAGCGGCGAGAAGCAGCCGGCGATGGCCACGTTCGAGGCCACGCGTCCGACGGTGGGTGCCCAGGCGCTCGGCATCGCTCGCGCCGCCTACGAGTACGCGCTCGACTACGCCAAGGAGCGCAAGGCATTCGGCAAGCCGATCGTGATGCACCAGGCGATCGCCTTCAAGCTCGCCAACATGGCGACCGAGATCGACGCAGCCCGCTTGCTGATCTGGCGCGCAGCCTGGTTGAGCCGCAACGGTGGCTTCAGCAACGGTGAGGGCTCGATGAGCAAGTACAAGGCCAGCGAGGTGGCCGTGCGTGTGACCGAGGATGCGATCCAGATCCTGGGCGGCTACGGCTACACCCGTGAGTACCCGGTCGAGCGCTGGCACCGCGATGCGAAGATCCACACGATCTTCGAAGGCACCAGCGAGATTCAACAGCTGGTCATCGCACGTGCCATATCTGGCCTACGTATCGAGTGATTCGCGCCGGGATGGCTCCGCGTCGTTTCTCGCTGGTAGCTGTCGTCCCTAGCAATCAGCCCTAGACGGTGTGACACCCTCGGCGTATCGTCGCGGGAATGGCGACGATCCGTGAGAAGCGCCCCGGCGTGTGGGAGGTCCGTGTGTTCACGGGCTCCGACGCGCGTGGTCGGCCCACGCAGATGTCGCGAACGGTCCGCGGCGGCAAGCGCGACGCGCAGCGGCTCGCCGCCCAGCTCGAGTCGTCGGGTGGCAAGGCCAAGCCGGCGGGCCGCTCGGTGAGCGACGTGCTCGACGAGTGGGTCAAGCAGAACATCGACACCTGGGCGCCCTCGTCGGCGCGCGATCAGCAGAGCCGCGTGAAGTCGCTCAAGAAGGACCAGATCGCTCGGCTGCCGCTCGCCCGCCTGACGGTGGCTGACATCGAGCGCTGGCACACGCGCCTGCGGGCAGCGGGCATGGCCGACGCCGGCATCAAGAACCAACACGGCGTGTTGCGCGCTGCGCTCTCGCAGGCGATGCGATGGGGCTGGGTGTCGTCGAACGTGGCGTCGCTCGCACGTTTGCGGTCGACCAAGACGCAGCAGCGAACCGTTATGACCGTCGAGGACGTGCGCGCCGTGATGACAGCTGCAGCGTCGATCGATGCCGCCGCCGAGTTGGCGTTCCGCATCGCCGCCGTCGCCGGCGCACGCCGCGCCGAACTCGCGTCGTTGCGATGGACCGACGAGCACGACGGCCAGTTGCTGATCGACTCGGCGATCGAGATCACCAAGCGCGGCGAGGGCGCGCCGGAGCTGCGCGAGGCGGCGACGAAGACGGCCAACGTGCGCACGGTGACGCTCGACGTCGACACGGTCGAGGTGATCGACAAGCTCCGCCGAGCACGCGAGCCGTACGGCCCATGGATGTGCGGCCTCGGCCCCGAACTGGTCAGCCCCGACCGCATCAGCTGGTGGTGGAAGCGAGCCCGTCAGATGTCGGGCATCGACCCGAAGTGGCGCCTGCACGACCTGCGCCACTGGTCGGCGACGGTCGCGATCGGCCAAGGCCACGACGTGCGAACGGTCGCCGGCCGCCTCGGCCACGCCAACCCAGCGATGACGTTGCGCGTCTATGCCCACGCGTTCGCCGCCGCCGACCAAGCAGTCGCCGCCGGCCTCGGCGAGATCTTGAAGGGAGACGGCAAGTGAGCCGGAGATTCCGCCCGACCGACGCGTTCGTCGACGAGTCGATCCGCGGTCAGCGCTACCTGATGGGTTGCGTGCTCATCGAGGCTCGTCATCTGACAGCGACCCGCGCAGCCATCGGTGCTTTACCCACGCGCGGTCGTCGCCTTCACTTCAACAACGAGGTCGACGCGCAGAAGCGGATCCTCCTGGCATCGATCGCCGAGCTCCCGGTACAAGCGTTCGTCGTCGTCTGTCACCGGAGGCATGGCATCACCGAGTTCGTCGCCCGCGAGGCGTGCCTGGCCGCGCTCGTGAGCGAAGTGCAGTCGCAGCGGGTCGATCGTCTCGTCCTCGAGAGCCGGCAGGACGATCGCGAGGACGCGCGGATCATCTCGAAGTTGAGACAGCCCGAGCCGCCGCTCGTCTTCGAGCATCGCACGGCCCGCCGTGAAGCCATGCTGGGCATCGCCGACGGCATCACGTGGGCAGCCGGTGCAGGTGCGAACTGGCAGGCCCTCATCGAGCCGCTCGTGCAGCGAGTCATCGAACTTCGCCCGTAACGCGCAGAACCCGGTTCCCCCACCTACGGGTGGGCAACCGGGTCCACTTCCAAGGGCGCTTGCCCGAGGCAAGACCAGTATGCGCCAGGGGTGTGCGATTCGCAAGGCGGATATGCGACGAACGCCGTCCGACGCGCAGAACCCGGCTCCCCAACCAACGGGCTGGCAGCCGGGTCCACTTCCGGCAGCACTAGCCGCCGGCAGGTCAAGCTTGCACCGTGTTCCGGCGGCTCGCAAACGACTTCGCGTCCGTGCGCCGGCTGTCGGGCCTTCGCCGTTCCGCACCGCAGCATGTCAGCATTTGCTCGCTCGTGCGGACATGACGGTGTGAAATGCTCGCGGCATGCCCCGGCCGCTCACAGACCGCGAACTGGCAGTCTTGCGCGCCTGGTTCTCGTCCGACATCGAGTCGGCGATGGAGCTCAGGGCCCAGCCCGAGTTGATCGGAATCGCATGAGTGGCGCGATCGGAGGAGAGCAGCGAGACGTCCGCATTCGCCAGCTCCGCAGTGCGGCGGCACTCGCTGATGAACTTGCCGAGACCTGTCGGCTCTCCGAGGATGACGCATTCCACGCCGGATACTCTCGGTACGGCAGCGAGTTACGTGTGCTCGCCGCTCAGTCGTTCTCGCAGGCGGACCTCAACGACGCGGCGTCCAGAGTTCCAGCCGGGCCTTCATGGCTCGACCCGCGAGCGATGGGGGCGGCTCACAGTGGTCACCGCTCAGTGGTGGCCGGGCTCGACTCGGAGTTTCGTGACGCCGTGCAACTGCTTCGCGTCGTTGGACGACTCGAGACAGCCGAGCCGGCGTTGGCCTACACCTACGAGAAGGCAACGGACGACGTCGCCGCCACGCTGGACTGGCTGATGGGGCACGGCTTCCGCGTCTCTCGCACGATGGGCGGCAAGTCGGAGTCGTTCGGCAATGTGCTGGTCGAGTTTGCCCGAGGCCTCACACTCGTTGTGATTACTCGCGATCGCGGGCAATGGACGATCGACATTGGTCGCGATCGAGCGACGCATGGGTTGCACATGCTCGCGACCGCGATGTCAGGCACCGAGGCTGACCCGGGTCCAAAGCGGTCCTTCGGTGACCCGCTCCCGAGCCAGCTGCCAGATGGAGCCCGGTGGCGGCGTCTGGTTCCTCAGGCGATCGAGTGGCTCGAGTCTGGTGACCGAACGGTCGAGCTGCGTCGAGCAGAGGAGTCATGGTCGAACGCGATGAAGGCCCACTTCGAGGGCTAACCGAGGCGGAACCGACGAGGGGCCCGGCTACCTGCGGTCGTTCGCGTCCGCGGGTGATCGGCGCACCTGGCAGGTGGCAAAGCGAACACCGAACTCACCCTCTGGCCAGAGCAGGAACCGCTGCTCCATGCGGCCGTCCGAGGTGACGGTCAACTCGTCGGCTCCGATCTCGCAGTCGGACAGCGGCCAGGAAGCAAGGTCCTCCGCGATTCGGTCGGGGAACAGCTCTGCGTCGTCATACTCAATCTCGACCCATTCGTAGCCCTGTTGCAGATCACCGATGAGGACTCGAAGCCGCAGCGTTCGTCCCACGTAGCCCCACTCAGACGGCTGGCCGTCGTGGAGGTTTGTGACGCTCGGGTGGAGGGCGGCCACACCGTCGGCGAGCTGCGGGGTGAGATCCTCTAGATGGGCGGCGTAGGAGTCGTACCGCAGCTGCCACTCCTCATCGGCGAGGCCTCCGGTGAGACAGTCGCGAGTGAACCACCGCATCACGCTCATCGTCAGATTCTCGCATGCGGTCGGGAACACCCGCAGCTGGAGAGCTCGTGCACAAGGGGTAGCCGAAACGCGGGTCGATCGTCGCCGGTCGCGGATCGGGCCACCTGTGGAGGACACGCAATCTCAGCGGAGCGTGCAATGCGGCAACGAAGAGCCATGATGTCTGGTGTGGCAGCGAGGGTTCGTGAGATCGAGTTCCAGATCCCGTGGGAGGGCAGCCTCGTCTCGATCCCGAGTGGTGCCGGCCGGTACGGGGTGGTGCTCGGTTCGCTGCTGCCCCCAGGCTTCGATCGGTACCTGCGTGTCTTCCATCCATTCGTTCCTTGGGACGCGGCGTTCGGTCGCGCAGCAGTGACGTGCACCTGGCGGCAACTCGCCGACGACGCGGGTGTCGCATTCGGCCCCACACTGACGTGGCGGCAGCTTGCGCCAGTCCTACCGCTGTCGGCTGACGGGGCAAGTCGCCCGTGGGCGGTGTCGGAAGGTGAGCTTGAGGCCGCTACGGCAGACGCGTTGTTCGAGGACCTCGAACGAGAGCAAAGTGGCCCGTACCTCGTCGGCTTCGAGTTGGCTGCGTACGGCAGACCAGGGCGAGCGTTGTTGTATCGGTGTGAGGCGCTCGACGATCGGCGCGAAGCAGTTGCCGTCGCACGAGCGATCGGTGTGCCCAGTGGGTCCCCCGAGTACGTCTGGCCGGACGACGTGAGATGGATCGTTCGTACCGACTGGGACCTCACATCCACCTACGTCGCTTTGAGCCACGACGCCGCGGAGCGGATTCTCGCCGACAGCCGTGTCGAGGCGGTTGAGGTGAACCTCGATACCCGCATCGATGATGCCGCCGACGAGCGGCCGGGCTGACCCGGAACTGGGCGTGCCGACCAGAGCGGTTGGCAAGCGAGGTGTTTGGGAGCCGAGATGCTGACGGTGCCGTATCGGGGACCTTCCGCGGGTCGATGATGCCCTTCGGGTAGTGAATCGGGAACTCCTGTCAAGGGACATCAGGATCTGCCCATAGGCGGTCAGCGGTTCTGCCCGCTGGTGGCCAACGGAACTGCCCGCTGATGGCCAGTGGAACTACCCAG
>JAYUSX010000489.1:0-6782 GCA_043755475.1 Actinomycetota bacterium | reverse complement strand
GATGTTGTGTGCGACCGTCCTGGCCTCGTGATTGGCCACGTGCTTGAGCTGGAACGGCGAGCTGATGTCGCCGAGCGACCACACGCCGGGCACCGACGTCGCACCCGTCTCGTCGACCACGATCCGGCCGTCGGGGTGCAGCGCCAGCCCTCCGGCGGCCGCATCGACGGTGTCGCTGTTGGGCACGCGTCCGGTGGCCACCAGGATGTGCGAGCCCTCGAGCACGCTGCCATCGCGCAAGGTGAGGTGCACCCGTTCGCCGTGGAGTTCGACCCTGTCGGCGGACGTGCCGAGCCGGAGATCGAATCGCGCGGCGAACGCGGCCGTGATGGCCCGACTGATGTCGTGGTCCTCGGAGCGGAGCAGCTGTGGGCCACGTTGCACGATCGTCACACGTGAACCGAACGCGCCGAACACGTGGGCGAGCTCGCAGGCGATGAATCCGCCGCCCAGCACGATCAAGTGCTCGGGCACCGACTCGACCCGCATGATGTCGTCGCTGGTGAAGTAGCCGACCTCGGCCAGGCCGGCGATGTCGGGCACCATTGGTCGCGCGCCGGCGGCGATCACGATCTGGCGTGCCTCGATACGGCGGACACCGGTGGGCGTGGTGATCTCCATCTGCCGTTCGCCGACGAACCGGCCACGGCCCGCATGCACGGTGATGTTCGGGCACTCGTGTGTGCGGTAGCGCTCGCCGCCCTCGGCGATGGGGTCGATTCGACCGAACACCCGGTTGCGGATGTCGAGCCAACGAACGCCCTCGACGTGGGCGTCGACACCGAGCCTGGCCGAGTGCTCGACGGTCTGGACGATGTCTGCGGCGTGCACGAACATCTTCGTCGGGATGCAGCCACGGTTCAGGCACGTGCCGCCGAACACCCACTCCTCCACCATCGCGATCTTCCAGTGGTCGATCGCGGACGAGACGATCGAGTTGCCGCTCCCGGCACCGAGGATGATCAGGTCGTAGTGCTCGAAGGGCAGCGGCTCCATACGGGGGGTCACGGTACCTGGACGGGCGGCACCGAGGTCACGGCATTCCACATCGCCTCGTCCGGTGCGCCGATCATCGCCCGGTACACCGGCTCGGGATACACGAGATGCGGCTTCGCGGGGTCGAACGCGGGCTGTGGCACCGCCTCGGACGGGCTATCGAACGCTGCCGGCGACGTGAAGCGAGCGAGTTCCTCGGCGGAGATGTCGACCAGGGCCTGCACCTCCGGATCGATCCAGGCGCGCTCGTCGATCGCTCCTCCGGTGGCCACTTCGAGCGCGAGTCCCTCGGGGCCGGCGAAGTACATGCTCTGACACATGCCGTGGTTCATCGGACCGATCACGGGTACCCCGCGGCTGCGGATGCGATCGCGCATCGCGTACAGGTCGTCGAGGGTGTCGACGTTGAACGCCAGATGCTGCATCGTGCCGGCGGTGACCTGCCCGCCTGCGTTGCCCGCGTGCGTGACGCCGATGATCTGCTCGTCGGGGTTGTCGGGGTGCTGCTGGAAGGCGATGTAGCACGCCGGGCTGAGCTCGACGAACGCATGGAACGTGTTGGCGACTCCGTGCATCCAGTACAGCGCCCTCAGTTCGCCTCCGAGCACGTCGGTGAAGAACTCGATCTGGCCCTTCATGTCGCGCGTCGCGATGGCCAGGTGGTTGATGCCGTTCGGATGCAGTGCCATCGGATCAGCGTAAGCCGCCGGCGCGTGGCGCTGGTCAGTCGGCCGGGCCGTTCGTTGGTCGCCAGATGACGGTCAGCGGGCCGCGGTCACCGTTTCGTGGCGATGCAGGTCGGCGTGGACCGCGTGAGGATCGCCGGCGTACTGGGCGGCGGTGATCCGGTAGGTGCCGCCCTCGGTGAGCCACGTGGTGCCGATGCGGACATCGAGCTGGCGCAGGTCGAGCGCGGCCGTCGCGATCAGGGCGGTGCGTGCCGGCACGTGCACCCGAGTGAAGCCGACGAGCCGTTCCGCTGGCCGTTCGTGGTGCGACTCGGGCACCCCCGCATAGAACTGCACGACGGCGTCGGCGTCGACATCGCCGGTGTTGGTCACCGTGATCTGAGCGCTCGCCCCGGCGGCCTCCACTGCGAGCAACCCGAGTGTGAAGGTGGTGTAGGACAGGCCGAATCCGAACGGGAAGGCCGCCTGATGACCATCACGGGTGAGCTTCCAGTGGCCGTGCCACAGGTCGTACACCTCCGTCTCGGCGTCGGGGTCCCAGTGCGGCAGATGCGCTTCATCGTTGGGGATGCTGAACGGAAGGTGTCCGCTCGGCACCACGTTTCCGAGCAGCACGTCGGCGAGCGCATGGCCGCCCTCCATGCCGGGGTACCAGAGCATCACGATCGCCGGCACGTCGTGCCGCCATCCCTCCATCACCGTCGCGCTGCCACCCATCACGACGACGATCGTGTTCGGGTTGGTGGCCACCGTGCGGAGGATGAGCGCCTCGTCGTCGCTCGACAGCGCCAGATGGCGCCGATCGCCACCGGGGGCGAACCCGCTGTCGTCGAGCCCGGTGATCTGATCCGCGTCGTCGTCGGCGGCGATTGGGAGCGGTTCGGTGGCGGGCGCCGGTGCGAGGGCAGCGATGGCCGCACGGTCGTCGTCGCTCATCGGCGGGAAGAGGGTGCCCATCAAGCCGGCCGTCCCTTCCGCGTCGATGTACTCGCCCTCGTCGGCGTGGGTGAAGCCGACCACGACGATCGCGACGTCGGCATGCTCGGCGATCGAGGTGTCGCGATCGCTGTGCTCGACGGTGCAGTCCGGCAGCGCGGCACGCAGTCCGATCAACGGTGTCACCACGTCGGTCACCACGACGTCGCTCGACCCTCGATCGCCGAGGTTCTTCGTGGCGGCCAGACGGCCGATCACGGCCACGCGTTGGAGCGCCGTCGCGTCGAGGGGGAGGAGACCGGTGTTGCGCAGGAGCACGATCGAACGCTGAGACGCCTCGCGGGCGAGCGCCCGATGTGTCGGACCGGCAGCGATGGCGGGGTCGACCGAGCGAGCGGTGATCGGGTGGAAGCGCAGCAAGGTCGCCACGATCCGTTCGACCGCGGCGTCGACGTGCGATTCGGGCAGCCGGCCGTCGGCGACGGCGTCGGCCAGCACCATCGCCCGTTGCTGTCGGAACGGCATCTCCACGTCGAGGCCGGCGCTCACGCTGGCCACCGCGTCGCGCAGGCCGAAGATGAAGTCGCTCGTGACGAAGCCGTCGAACCCCCACTCGCCGCGCAGCACGTCGGTCAGCAACTCGGCGTTCTCACCGCAGAACGAGCCGTTCACGCTGTTGTACGCGCTCATCACGCTGGCAACGCCGCCTTCGACGATGCGTCGGAAGTGGGGGAGGTACACCTCGTGCAGCGCTCGATCGTCGGCCTGCACGTCCACCTTGAACCGGGCGTTCTCCATCGAGTTGAGCGCGAAGTGCTTGACGCATGCCATCACGTGCTGTTGCGCGCCCGAGGTGAGCGCATGGCCCATCTCGCCCACGAGGTACGGCTCTTCTCCGTACCCTTCTTGAGCGCGCCCCCAGCCTGGATGCCGGAGCAGGTTCACGCACACGCCGCCGTAGTAGGTGGCGCCCACCGTTCGCAGCTCCGAGCCGATCGCCTCGCCGATGCGACGTTCGAGATCGACGTCCCACGAGGCCGCCCGGGCCATGCTCACCGGGAAGCACGTCTTGGGACCGATCACACAGCCGCGTGGGCCGTCGCTGAAGTGCAGCCCGGGAATGCCCAGCCGCTCCACCACCGCGGCCGGGAACGTGTGGGCGTGATAGCCGCCCTGCATCATGTCGAACAGCCCGGGCCAGGCCTCCAGATCGCCGTCGAGGCACCACAGCTTCTCGTCGATCGTCATGCCGACGACCAGCGCAGCCGCCTCGGCTGCTGCGTCGGTGGTGCCGACGGCGACTCGTTGGGCAGCCAGCTCGAACGGAGTGCTCATGGCGCGAACGTACCGCCCGCGCCCGGAGCGTGTCGGGCCCACGGATGGGCCGCCTCGAATCGGGCCGCAGCGGCGAGGACGAGATCCTCGCGATGGCGCGGTCCGATCACCTGGAGCCCGATCGGAAGGCCCTCCGCGGTGGTGCCTGCCGGCACGCTCATCGCGGGCAGGTTCACCAGGTTTGCCAGCATGCCGTGGATCACCGACATGCCACCGTGCACCGCGTGCCCGGCGACGGTCGTGGGCATCGGTCCCTCCGCGGTGAACGCAGGCACGCACGTCATCGGTGTGAGCAGCAGATCGACGCGATCGAACACCTCGGCCATCTGGTGCACCAGCGAGCGGCGGTGCTCCTCGGTGCGACCGATCTCGGGTGCGGTCACACGTGGCGCGCTTCGCCACCCCGGTGCGACGAGCGGGTCGAGCTGATCGGTGTGGTGCTGCCACAGGTCGGGGTCGATCCCGACGAACATGTCGACCACCTCGAAGCGGATGTACGTGCCGATGTAGTCGCGCAGGTGCACGTCGGCGTCGATCAGCTCGGTACCCGCGGCGGTGGCGAAGCGGTGAGCCGCTCGTTCACAGATCGTGCGCACCTCCGGCTCGACGATCGCGAAGCCCAGGTCGAACGACCAGCCGATGCGCAACGTGGTGGTGTTCCGCTGGTCGGCCGACAATACGGCGTCGAGGTAGCTCAGGCCCGGAGGTGGAAGGCTCGTACGGTCGAGCGGATGGTGCCCGGCGGTCACATCGAGCAGCAGCGCCGTATCGGCCACGGTGGTTGCGAGCGCGAAGTTCACGGCGTTCTGGGCCTGGTGGGTGACGCCGAAGGTGGGCACGCGGCCGTAGGAGGGCTTCAATCCCGGCAAGCCCGTGAACCCAGCCGGCGTGCGGATGGATCCGCCGCCGTCGCTGGCCGTGCAGAACGGCACGAGCCCGCCCGCGACCGAGGCGCTCGAGCCGCCGCTCGATCCCCCCGGTGTGCGCGCCGTGTTCCACGGGTTGCGGGTGACCCCCAGAGCGGGACTGGCGGTGTACGCCCAGGCGCCGAACTCCGGCGCCGCCGTCTTGCCGATGGGGATCGCCCCCGCGGCGCGCAACCGGGCGACGTGCAGGTCGTCGGTCTGCACCGGCGGTTGGCCCTGGAACCAGCGTGAACCGCGAGTCGTGGGCATGCCTGCGCAGTCCTCGAGGTCCTTCACGCCGAACGGCACGCCAGCGAGTGCGCCCAGTTCGTCGCTGCGCCCGTTCGCCACCGCATCGTCGACCGTCGCTGCAGCGGCACGCGCCGACTCGGGATCGAGGTGCACCCACGCGTTCAGGGCCGGGTTCGCGCGGTCGATGCGTGCCAAGCAGTCCTCGAGCAACTCGCGCGCCCCGAGTTCTCCCGCTCTGATCCGCCGCGCCGCCTCGATCACCGTGAACATGCCGCGACCGTACCCCCGCCGCCGACCGGGTCCCGTGAGCGAGACCGTGCTGCGGGTGCGGTGTTCTCGAATAGGACGACCGCAGACAGGCGCATCGTGGCCGTTGCCGCGCGCTTCGAACCGGGCATTCGGCGCTACCAGGAGGGTGCCGAGTTCAACGCGGCGTGAGCTTCTTCGCCGCGGAGGAGAAGCCCAGGATCGGCTGGCCGTTCTGTTCCAACTGGCCCTGCACGAACACCATCGATTTCGTCTCGCGAACGATGCGCCCAGTGGCGTAGACCGGCGTGCCCGCCACTCCCGCACCCATGAACTCGCTGTTGAACGCAACCGTGACGGCAGAAACCTGGCCGTCGGTCCCGAAGTAGGTCACTGCGCCAGCCGCCGCGTCGGCGAACGTCATCATCGCTCCACCATGAAGAATGCTGACGTCATTCATGTTCTTGCCCTCCGGCAAGAAGGCACCGGTCACAGTTCCGTCCTCCTCGGTGCGCCAGTAAAAGGGACCGGTGTGCGTCTCGAAGTGGTTGCCGACCCACACTCGCCAACCAGCGAACGGCCCATCTTCCACCGTGTGGAACTCGCCCTCCAGGTCGTCGCTCGAAGCCATTTCGGAACGATACATGTCGTTGGTCTCCTGCTCGACCAGCGCACCGAACTGTAGATCGGGCGCGATCGTTGACCCACGAGAGGCGTGCCCACCGGGCATTGCGAGCGGGGGCGAGGTATCTCGCCGACCCGTATCGATCGTCAACATCTGTTGACGTTCGTGGTTCGCGTCGGTAGGGTCGGCTCGTGGACATCGCGCCGTCGGCACGCAAGCACGGCGTGACGGACGACGACATGGTCCATGCCTTTCGGAACCACTGGAAGGCCTATGAGACGGATGATCCTGGCGTGGCCATGTTCATCGGTCCGGCCAGAAGCGGGGAACCGCTCGAGGTCGGTGTCGTGGTCGATGACGATGGCGTGGCGATCATTCATGCGATGCGAGCACGACCGAAGTTCTTGAAGGGATGGTGGATGCAATGAGTCCGACACAATCACAGCGGGCCGCCGCGCTCGAAGCATGGGCCGACGACGTCGAGACGGCCGATCTCGTCGAGATCGACACCGACGAGCTCAAGGCGATCGCTCAGTACGCGAATCGCCGCGACCGGTTGGAGACGGCACTCGCCGATGCTGTCCGATCCGCACGCCGCAACGGCAGGTCGTGGAGCGAGATCGGCACCATGCTCGGAGTCTCGAAGCAGGCTGCCCAACGGAAGTACGCCAAGCTCGCCAGCTGACGATCCGAACTGCCGATATTCCGGTAATCGAGTGAGGCTGGCGGGGTCCCTCGTCGAGGTTCTGCTTGTGGCTGATCGGAGATCGGGATGTCGTTGTCGTTGGAGGTTGCGTT
>JAYUSX010000488.1:0-6792 GCA_043755475.1 Actinomycetota bacterium | reverse complement strand
TCGCTGCGAGCCCACTCGGCAAAGGCCACCGTGTGGATCGGCACACCATCGTCTGCCACCTTGATCATCGGATGGATCGACGGCACGAGATAGCTGACATTGCCCATGTCGGTCGACCCGACCACCGCGCGCCCGATGGCGCGCGGATCGTGCACGGTGCGCCCGAGACGCGCCGCGTTGGCGACGTACGACTCGACCATCGGGCCGTTGTCGACCATGTCGGCGTACGTGACACCTTGCCATCTGGTCGTGCACGTGCAGCCCGTCGCCGCAGCCGACGCCTCGAGGCACGCGAGCACCCGCTGCTTCAGCGGCTGCAACGACTCGATCGTGGGCGAGCGCACCATCCACGTCATCGAGGTCTCGGCCGGAACGATGTTCGCCTTGTCGCCGGCCTTGGTGAACACACCATGGATGCGCTCGCTCGGCAGCATGTGCTGCCGGAGGGTGGCGACGTTCATGTACCCCAGCACCGCAGCATCGAGCGCGTTGCGTCCCTCCTGCGGAGCGGCGGCGGCGTGTGCCGCCTTGCCGTGGTAATCGACGTACATCTCCTGCACGGCGATGCAGTCCATGCGGATCAGATCGGCATCGGCGGGGTGCACCATCATCGCCGCCGAGAGCCCGTCGAAGGCGCCCTTGCGCGCCATCAGGATCTTGCCGCCGCCACCTTCTTCGGCGGGGGTTCCCATGATCCTGACTCGCCCGCCGCAGTCGTCTGCGAGCACCGCAGCCGCCAGGCCGGCACCCAGGCCGGCGGTCGCGATCACGTTGTGACCGCATGCATGCCCGATGCCCGGCAGCGCGTCGTACTCGCAGAGCACGGCGATCTCCGGGCCGGCTCGGCCTGCCCGAGCCTCGAACGCCGTGTCGACGTCGTAGGCGTGGCGCACCGGCGCGTGACCCGCGTCGGCGAGGATGCCCGTCAGCAGATCGTGGGCGAACACCTCGTGGTAGTTGAGCTCGGGATGTGCGTGGATCTGATGGCTGGCGTCGATCAGCCGGTCCGCCAGCCGATCCACCTCGGCACACACGCGACGCTTCAGGTCGTCGAGAACCGAAGAGTGAGCGGACGGGTTCGCTGCGGGATTCGCTGTGTCGGTCACGGCCTCGACGCTACACACAGACGACCAGGGCGTCCGGTTCGACCTCCAACCGCACCGTTCGGCTCGCACCCAGCGCGACGCCGTCGGCCCACACGTCGACGGGTCGCTCGAACGCGCGCGAGACGCTGGCGGTCTGGCGAACTGAGATGGCCGGATGCGGCAGATGCGCTCCGGCCGGCAAGCGCCGCTTCGCTCGCCAACGGTCGCGCACCGACATCGTCGATGACACCTCCAGAAGGTCGAGCCGGCCGTCGTTGGGGTGGCCGCGTGGCGTGACGTCCCAGTCGCCGATGAACTCGGCGTTCATCGCGGCCATGATCGGGCCACGCCACCACGATCGACGGGCGACGACGTGCGCGACCGCCCAGCTGGTCGAATCGTCGAGATCGATGCGCACCAGATCGATTGGGAGCAGTGCCACATCACCGTCGAGCCGGCGCACGTCTCCGCCTCCACCCACCGCTCGCATCAGGGAACCGCCCAACAGCGCGACGACAGGCAACGCTGCCGATGCGGTCTTGGCGGCGTTCACCAGCAGATGCAGCTCACCATCGGAGTGCACGCGAACGGCGCCGGCCGGAAGAGGTCCGACGGTGCCCCACGGCTCACCCTTGCGGATCGTCATCGCGCACCACGTCGCTCGCAGCCTCGACCTCGCCCGCGACCTCGCTCGCGTCCCCCGAGATCTCGATGGCACTCGACGCCGACACCACGCCGCGGAACAGGGCCTCGGCCGCCCGGTCGGCGCAGCGCCGGGTGTCGCGGTTCGGGGCGATGAGCGCCAACTGACGGAGCACGTCGATCAGTTGTTTGGTCGTGCGCACGAAGTCGCCGCCGGTGAGCTCCTCGTGCTCGACGACATCGGCGAAGCCCTCCCCCGCCGCCCACGCAAACGCGATCGCGATGAAGGTGGGGTCAGGCGCGCGGTGGAGCGAGAGGCCGGCCTGTTCCTCGATGTCCTGGAGCTCGAGGCTGATGGTGATGATGCTCATCCATCGCTTCTTCGCCTCCGGGCTGGGAAACCATGGCCGCGGCGGCGGGTCGGGACTGCGGTGCTCGTAGACGAACACCGACACGAGGGCGGCAAGCACCGCCGGTTCGAGATCGTCGAGCAGTCCACGACGGAGGCACTCGACGATCAGCAGATCGCATTCGTGAAACGTGCGCGACAGGATCGTGCCGGCGTCGGTGAGTGACCATCCGTCGACATACCCCCAGTTCTCGAGGATGCGCAGCACGCGGTCGAAGTCGCGAGAGATGGTCTGGCTGCGTCCACGCATGCGCTGCTGCAACTCGTCGACCTCGCGCGCCACACGGTCGGCCTGGGCCGCTGCCTTCAGCCGGTCGGCGAGATCGGGGTCGTCCTCCACCGGATGACCATCGGTGATGTCGGGTCCAACGTCGCTACGCCCTCGACGGCGGTACGGTCGCACGTCGGCCCGCATCAGCCGCTGCACCACCGCGCGTTGGAAGTCCTGACGATTGGGGGCGAAGTCGGTCGGCATGCTGATCTTGCCGATCGCCTTGGGCGGCTCGTCGAAATCGAGATCGCTCAGCTGGATCGGGTCGCGCCGGGTGGTGAGCCCGCTGATCCGCATCCCGCCCTTTCGATGCGCCGTGGCCAACACCGCCACCAGCCCGGCGTAGCGCCCCTTCTCGACGTAGACGATGTCGCCAGGTTTCAACTTGAGCAACGCCAGCTCGATCGGATTGTCGCGGCCGATGGTCACCTGATGGTCGTCGCGTCGGTCGCGGCTCTCGCTGCCCCGCTTGAGCAGGCGGCGGTACTCGTCGAGATCGCCGTACGGACTGCGCGCTGCATCGCTGAGGTCGCGCAGGTGCTGCTGGCGGCGCTCGAGCCTCGACTCGATCTTCACCACATCACGATCGGCCTGGTACTGGGCGAACGACAGGTTGAGCAGATGGTGAGCCCGTTCGCTCGTGTAGGCGCGCACCAGGTTGGTCGCCATGTTGTAGGTGGGCCGAAATGCCGAGTTGAGATGGAACGATCGGCTGCTCACCAGTGCAGCGACCTGATCGAAGGGCACGAACGGACTCCACAGGACGATGGCATTGCCGAGGTCGTCGATGCCGCGTCGGCCTGCCCGGCCGGTGAGCTGGGTGTACTCGCCCGGAGTCAGCGTTGCGTGGTGATCACCGGTGAACTTGGTGAGCTTTTCGATCACGACGCACTTCGCGGGCATGTTGATGCCGACGGCGAGGGTCTCGGTCGCGAACACCACCTTCACCAGACCCTCCACGAAGCACGCCTCCACGACTTCCTTGAAGGGCGGCACCATGCCGGCATGGTGAGCTGCGACGCCGGCCTCCAACTGTGCCGAGAACTGCCCGTAACCGAGCACAGCGAGATCGCCCGGCTCCATGGCGCCCAACCGGCTGTCGACGATCGCCCGGATGCGATCGCGTTCGTCGCCGGTCGTCAGGCGGGTGCCGGCCGCAAGCACCGAGCGCGCCGCCTCGTCGCACTGGTTGCGACTGAAGATGAAGTAGATCGCCGGCAGCATCCCCTGGCGCTCCAGCAGGTCGACCACCTCCAGCCGCGACGGTGTGTACAGCTTGCGCCTGCCCTGAGTGTTCTTGCGGTTCCGACCTCCGCGCGGCGCCCGCATCGCCTCGCTGTCGAGCCGCATCGCGTCGCCGTTCGACCGCCCGTTCACCATCACCGGAAGCAGGTGGGTGCGGTCGTGGGTCTTGTCGCCCACGTAGTAGAGGTTCTCGAGGCGCACCGGCCGTCGCTCTTCGACAACGGCGGCGGTGGGACCCCGAACGGTGCTGATCCAATCGGTGAGCTCCTGAGCGTTGCTCACGGTGGCCGACAGGCACACGAGCCGCACGGACGCCGGCAGGTGGATGATCACCTCCTCCCACACCGGGCCTCGATATGCATCCTGCAGGAAGTGCACTTCATCGAGTACGACGACGTCGAGTTGATCCAACGCCGAACTGCGCGCGTAGATCATGTTCCGGAGCACCTCGGTGGTCATCACCACCACGGGGGCATCGCCGTTGATCGAGTTGTCGCCGGTGAGGAGCCCCACATCGTCGCGTCCGTACCGCGCCACCAGGTCGTGGTACTTCTGGTTCGACAGCGCCTTCACCGGTGCGGTGTAGAACGCCCGCCGACCGGCGAGCCGCGCCGACTCGATCGCGTACTCGGCGACGACGGTCTTGCCGCTCCCCGTGGGCGCCGCGACGAGGACCGAGCGCCCCTCGTCGAGCGCGTCGAACGCCCGCAGTTGAAACCCGTCGAGCGGGAAGTCGTACTGCCGGATCAGCTCCGACCGGTCGGCTCGCACGAGGTCAATCGTGTCACGCTGCGGGCGTCGCCGACGCGGCGCGCTTGCGCTTCGAGCGTTGCACCACCCAACCGATCAACACGGACAACAGGTAGAAGACGGACATCGGCAGGGCGAGCGCCAACATCGAGTACGGGTCGCCCGAAGGAGTGATCACGGCTGCGACGACGAAGCACACCATGATCGCGTAGCGCCAGCCCTTGAGGAGCGTCTGCGGCGTCACCATGCCGATCAGTTGCAGGCCCACCAGGAGCACCGGGAACTGGAACGCGATACCGAAGGCCGCGATCATCAGGCCGACCAGTCGGATGTACTCGCCGACTCGGAAGTTGGCTTCGACACCGGTTCCGGCCCACGAGATCAAGAACTCCAGGGCCTTCTCGAGCGTCCAGAACGCCAGGAACCCGCCGAGGGCGAACAGCAGGACCGACGACGCGATGAACGGGATCGCGTACTTCTTCTCCTTGGCGTGGAGGGCGGGGACGACGAAGCGCCACACCTGCCACAACAGCACGGGCAAGGCGAGGATGATGCCGCCGTACGTGCTGATCGACATGCGCGTGCTGAGGCCTTCGAGCGGGCTGATGAACTGCAGGCTGGGCGTGCAGTTGAGGTCGGGCCTGTCGGCGCACAGGTTCTCGTACGGACCCCGGAGGAACTCGAGCACCTGGTTGTAGAGCGCGACCACGATGATGATGCCGATCACGACGGCGAGCAGCGAACGGATGATGCGGGTGCGGAGCTCGGCCAGATGCTCGAACAGCGTCATCCGATCTTCGGGCGTCTCGATCTTCGGCGATGGGGCCGATGTGCGCTTGAACGGCCGCTTCACCCGGTCGCCGATCCCTGATCGTCGCGTGCAAGCTCGGCTTGAGCGCTGGCCTCCCGATCGGTCGCGGCCTTCGCCGCAGCCTTCGCAGCCCGGGCAGCCTTTGCCTTCGCCGCTTTGGCGGCCTTCGCGGCTTGCGCGGCCTGCGCCGCCTCGTCGTCCTCGACCGATGGTGCGGCTGCCGTCACTGCATCTGCGGTCACAGCATCTGCCGTCACAGCAGCTGGCTTCGGCACAGAGGCCGAGGACCTGCCGGAAAACGGACCGTCGAGCGATCGCATCGTCTGGCCGCCCGAGATCACCGTCGACTCGAATGGCTTGTGCTCGTCGCTCGGTGCCGTGGTCGCCTGCGCAACCGAGGGTGCACGCGGCGGCGCATCGCCGGCGGCTGCATCGAGGGACTCATCGACGGACCCGTCGGGGTCGCCGCCGACCGTCCCGTCGGGATCGCCGCCGGTCGACTCCTCGGGCGACACGACTGCCGGGGTCGGGTCGGTGATCGATCGGAGCGCCGAGGTGGCCTCCTGCATGGGATTCATCACATCGAGCGACGCAGCCTGCTTGAACAGGTCGGCGGTCTCGCGCATCTCCCGCATCGGCTCGTCGAGTGCCTGCTTGAGCTCGGTCTGGAAGCCCGTGGTGACCTTCTTGAACTCGGCATAGGTCTTGCCGAACTTCCGAATCGCTTCGGGGAGCTTCTCCGGACCGAGAACGATGAGTGCCAACAAGAGCAGGAAGACGATCTCGCTGCCGCTGAAGTTGAACACGTCGGCCAGTCTAGAAGAGTCGTCGACGGGTTCATCAGCGCCAGACGTCCATCGCTGACGGCACATCACCCCACCACCCCACCACGCCCGACCGCTGTCCGGGTGGCAGGATGCCGGAGTGCAGCAGCGCCTCCCTTCGATGCTCGACGATCCGATCACGTTCGCTCACCGAGGCGTCCGAGCCCACGCACCCGAGAACACCCTCGAGTCGTTCGCTCTCGCGCTGCGTCTCGGGGCGACGGGGCTCGAGAGCGATGTCTGGCTCACCGCCGACGGTGAGGTGGTGCTCGACCACGACGGCGTGGTGCCCAGCCGGCTGCGGAAGCGACCCATCGCCGAAGTCGAGCGAGCCGCGCTCCCCCACCACATTCCCACGCTCGCCGAGCTCTTCGACCACTGCGGTAGCGACTATGCCCTGTCGCTCGACCTCAAGACACCCGGTGTCGGCCAAGCGGTCATCGACGTCGTCCGCGAGGCAGCGCCGAACATGCTCGAACGGATGTGGCTGTGCCATCCCACCTGGCAGGAACTGCTTCCGCTGCGCGACCAGGGTGTCCAGCTGGTCGACTCGACCCGCCTGCACAAGATCAAGGAAGGACCCGAACGGCGGGCCGCGCTGCTCGCCAAGGAGGGCATCGACGGCATCAACATGCACCGCTCCGACTGGAACGGCGGTCTGGTCGCGCTGTTCCATCGGTTCGAGCGATGCGCCTTCTCGTGGGACCTGCAGCACCTCGACGAGCTGCGCCCGGCGTTGCGCATGGGTCTCGACG
>JAYUSX010000487.1:0-6828 GCA_043755475.1 Actinomycetota bacterium | reverse complement strand
CCCGCATCAGGACGGCTCGTGCGATCACGAGGGACAATGCGTGTTGTACGCGATCTGGAAGCTGGCCGGCGAACACATGCGCCAGTTGCTCTACGGCTTCACCCTGGCCGAGGTGGCCCACGTCGCCGAAGGCCGCGCCCCGTGGCCTGACCGGGCGGCGATGATCGCCCAGGTCGCCGACCCCGTCTGACGGGCGTCGGGCCGTCCGACGCCGTCAGCCCCATCCGACCCTGCCGGCATCGACCCGGTTCCTCTCGGCTGGAACCGGCTGGAACCGGATCGGATCGGCTGGAATCGGCTGGAATCGGCTGGGATCGGGTCGGCTCGACTCAGCCCGCGTCGGCGATCTCGGTTCCGCCCACATCGTCGGCGGCGCCGAGGGAATCGAGGACCGCTTGGAGATCCGCAGGGAGCGGCGACTCGAACGACATCGTCGCGCCGGTGGCCGGGTGGGCGAAGGAGAGCTGTGCCGCATGCAGCACCGGACGTGCCGTGCTGATCGCCGATCGTGTTCCGCCATAGGCGCCATCGCCCACCACCGGATGGCCGATCGCAGCGAGGTGCACCCTGATCTGGTGCGTGCGACCGGTCTCGAGCCGACATTCGAGCTCAGCGACCTCGGCGACCTGTCGATACGTGCGCAGGATGTTGTAGTGGGTGCGGGCGACCTTGCCGTCGACGACGACGGCCATCCGCATCGGATCGCGATGGTCGCGACCGATCGGGGCGTCGATCACTCCACTCGGGCTGGCAGGCACACCCCACACCAATGCGCGGTACCGGCGGCCGACGTCGCGAGTGGACAGCGCTGCCACGAGACGTTCGTACGCGAGATCGGTGCGGGCCACGACGAGCAGTCCGGAGGTGCCGATGTCGAGGCGATGAACGATGCCGGGTCGACCTCGCTGGCCGATGTCGGCGATGTCGGGGAAACGGGCGAGCAGACCGTTGACGAGCGTGCCATCCGGGTTTCCCGCACCCGGGTGCACCACCAGTCCGGCCGGCTTGTCGATCACGATCACGTGGTCGTCGACGTACACGACGTCGAACTCGACCGAGGGGTCGGGTTGCGGATCGACGGGCTGCGGCAAGAACCCGGGATCGACGGTGATCGACTGACCCTCGGCCAGGCGCAACTTGCCGCTCACGACCACGACACCATCCACCGTCGCCCCGCCTGACGTGACGAGGAACGCAGCGTCAGCCCGACTCGCCGCGGTGAGCAAGCTGACGATCCGGTCGAGGCGCTCGCCAGCCAGAGCGGACGGCACGATCTCGTGGAACAGCCCGGCCGCACCGTCGTCGCTCATGCCGACACCCCAGAAGCGCCAGACGCCCCAGAAGCGCCAGACGCGCCGGCGGCCATGCGGTCGCGACGCCGACCGTCGAGCACCGAGGCCACGGCGAACAGCGCCGCTCCCACCGTGACGCCCATGTCGGCCACGTTGAAGATGGGGAACCACTGGAAGTCGATGAAGTCGACCACCGCGCCGTGCAGCCACCCGTCGCCTCGAAACAGGCGATCGATCACATTGCCGAGCGCCCCACCGATGAGCAGGCCCGCTGCGAAGCGGCCGAAACGACTCTCCACGTGCGCCGAACTGACGACCAGCACGATCACGATCAGCACGGCCAGCACCGCGATCAACGGGCCGAGTCCTTGCCCGCGCGAGAACGCCATACCGGTGTTGAACGACAGGTTCCACTGCAACGTCCAGATCACATGGATCTCGCGATCGCCCGCCAACTCGTTGATCGCCCAGTGCTTGGTGATCTGGTCGAGCACGACGATCACGGCGGCAGCGATCAGGCTGAGCGGAGCGATGCGGGCGCGCCAGCCGCGTGCCGGGCGCCCTGCGACGACGGTCGCATCGGCGGTGGCATCGGCGGGGGCATCGGCGGTGGCATCGGCGTCCGTGGGGACGTCGGCCGGGGTCGCATCATCCATGGTTGTCAACGGCGACCGATGCCGCCGACCTTCTCCTCCACCAGGACGGTGGCCCACGGGATGGCCTCGAGGCGCTCACGTGAGATCGGGCGACCGCTCTCGATCGAGTAACCGTAGGTTCCGGCTGTCAACCGCTCGAGGGCTCCGTCGATGTCGGCCACCATCAGGCGCGCCTGCGCCGAGAGCGCCAGATCGCGCTCTCGCTCGACCACCATGGTGTCGCCTTCGCCACCTTCGTCATCGAACTGCACGTCGCCCATCTCGGCTTCCTCGATCAGCGAGTTGGCCTCGTCCTCCAGGCGTTGGGCCTGGCCCGTGAGCGCGATGCGCTCCTCGAGCAGGAGTGCTTTCTGGACGGTGAGGAACTTCGCATCGAAGTCCTTCGTCCACGAGATGCCGTCCTTGGTGACGCCCTTGATCGGCGGGATCATCTCCGCCGCGGTCGGCGGCTTGACATCGGCCTTCTTCGGCTCCGGCTTCTTCTGTTCCGGCTTTGCGGGTTCGGGCTTGGCGGGTTCGGGCTTCTTCTGTTCGGGCTTCTTCTGTTCGGGCTTTGCCGGTTCCGGGGCAGGACGAGCAGCGGAAGGTCGAGGGGTGGGGGCGAGCGGGGCGGCCTTGGTGGCCTGTGCCGCTTTCGCCTTGGTCGTCGTGGGGGTCGACTTCTTCGGCACGATGGTGGTTGGCTCGGATTTCTTGGTTTTGGGGGTGGCGGGGGTCGTCGCAACGGTGCTCGTCGTCGGCGCGGTGGAGGAGGACGCCTTGGCAGGCTTGGCGGAGCGAGCGCTGGAGGTCGTGGTGGTCTTCGCCGGCTTGGATGCCGTCTTCGCGGTCGTCTTCGCGGTCGTCTTCGCGGTCGTCTTGGTCGCCGGCTTGGGGACTGGTTTGGCGGCCGGCTTCGCGGCGGTCTTGGTCACCGGCTTCGTGGTCGCCTTGGCGGTCGCGACTGTCTTCGTCGTGGACCCGCTCGAGGTCGTGGCCGACGTCGATTTCTGGGCTGACTTCGGTGCGGACGTGGCGCCCTTGGCCGCGGGTTTTCCCTTGGCCGGCGCCGCCTTCGCTGCAGCCGACTTCGAGCCCGTCGCCTGCTTCGAGTTCTTCGACGCAACACTCGTGGCAGGTTGATTGCGAGCCGGTTGCGGCTTCGCTGGCTGCTTCTTGGCAGTGGCCATCTGGGGTGCACCTCCGTCGACCGAATTGAGGGCCGGATGCTATCTGGCAGACACCACCAAAGCTGACCAACCGCAGCGGCCATCTGCCGCTCCATCGGGTCGGCGCACACTCGGCGGCTGCCGCGGGGTGCCGAGCTGGTTCGATCAGGCGCGCTCCACCTGCACGATGATCGCCTCGCCGTCGAGATCGACCGTGTGATCGTCCGTCCCCCCGAACGGCGCCGCGTCGAACGACACCGACACCGCGAGCGTTTCATCGGCGAGGAACGTCAGGTGCGGCGCCACTTGCCGGCGCACCGCCTCGGGGACGGCCAATCGCAACACGATCCGATCCGACACGGCCAGGTCGGCGTCACGACGTGCCTGCTGGACCAACCTGACCAGGTCGCGGGCGGTTCCCTCGGCCTGCAGCTCGGGCGTCACCTCGGTGTCGAGCACCACGACGCCGGCGCCGCCCGACAGCGACGAGCTGGCACCGTCGCCGGCGACGACCAGCTTCAGCTGGTACTCCCCCGGTTGCAGCTCGAAGCCTCCGGCGACGACGAGATCGTCCTGCCGCGTCCACTCGCCCGACTTGACTGCCTTGATGACCTGTTGGGTCTGGCCGCCGAGTCGAGGGCCGAGCACCGCGGGCACCACCTGCAGTTCATGGGTTGCGACGGAGGCGACGTCGTCGGTGAGCACGACGCGCTTCACGTTCACCTCGTCGGCGATGAGATTCGTGAACCCCGCCAGTCGATCGGCACCGGGCACGGCCACCGTGAGGCTGGCCAGCGGCAGGCGAACCCGGCGCTGGTGTGCCTTGCGGACGCGCAGGGTCGCCGAACACACCTCGCGAGCCAGGTCCATCGTCTCGACGAGATCGGGGTCGGCAGGCAGTTCGGCTGCGTCGGGCCAGTCGGTCAGATGCACGCTGCGCTCACCGGTGAGGTCGCGGTACACGGCCTCGGTGGTGAGCGGCAGCAGCGGCGCCGCCACGCGGCACAGCACCGACAGCACGGTGTGCAGGGTGTCGATCGCGTGCTGGTCGCCCGACCAGAAACGATCACGGCTCCGGCGCACGTACCAGTTCGTGAGCACATCGAGGAACGTGCGCACCGTTCCGCACGCTGCGAACAGGTCGTAGGCGTCCATCTGAGCGGTCGCATCGACCACCAGGTCATGTGTCTTGGCGAGGATGTACCGGTCGAGCACATCGGCGCTGTCGGTGCGCCACGTTCCGACGGTGTGCTCGGCGTTGGCGTACAACGACAAGAAGTACCACGTGTTCCAGATCGGCAACATGATGTGGCGGACGGTGTCGCGGATGCCATCTTCGGTGACCGCCAGGTCGGTGCCGCGAAGGATCGGCGAACTGAGCAGGTACCACCGCATCGCGTCGCTGCCGTAGGTGTCGAACACCATCATCGGGTCGGGGTAGTTCTGCAGGCTCTTCGACATCTTCATGCCGTCGTCGCCGAGCACGATGCCGTGGCTCACGCACGTGCTGAACGAGGGACGGTCGAACAGCGCGGTCGCGAGCACGTGCAACGTGTAGAACCAGCCGCGTGTCTGGCCGATGTACTCGACGATGAAGTCACCTGGATAGTGACTGTCGAACCACTCGCGATTCTCGAACGGGTAGTGCACCTGAGCGAAGGGCATGCTCCCGCTCTCGAACCAGCAGTCGAGCACCTCCGGAACCCGCCGCATCATCGACGTGCCCGTCGGGTCGTCCGGGTTCGGCCGAACCAGGTCGTCGACCTGGGGCCGATGGAGATCGGTCACGGTGACGCCGAAGTCGCGTTCCAGATCGGCGATCGATCCGTACGCATCCACGCGGGGGTACTCGGGGTCGTCGCTCTTCCACACGGGGATCGGCGATCCCCAGAACCGGTTGCGGCTGATGCTCCAATCGCGAGCATTCGCGATCCACTTGCCGAAGCTGCCTTCCTTGACGTGCTCGGGGACCCACGTGATCTCCTGATTGAGCTCGACCATCCGGTCGCGGAACTTCGTGACCTCCACGAACCATGAGCTGATCGCTCGGTACACCAGCGGTTCGGCACATCGCCAACAGTGCGGGTACGAGTGCTGATAGCTGTCGTGACGAACGACGACGCCGCGGTCCTTCAAGTCCTTGATCAACATCGGGTTCGCGTCGAACACGTGGACGTGAGCCCAAGGTGTCACCTCGCTCGTGTACCGACCGTGCTCGTCCATCGGGCAGATGGTGGGGATGCCGACGGCGTTGCAGACGTTCTGGTCGTCCTCACCGAAGCCGGGAGCCAGGTGCACCACGCCGGTGCCGTCGTCGGTGTTGACGAAGTCGGCCGCAAGCACGTGGAATGCGTTCGCGGTGTCGGCGAAGAACGGAAACAGCGGCGTGTAGCGGCGACCGACGAGATCGGCACCGCTGAGCGTGCCCACCTGTTCGGCACCCGCGAGCTCTCGCTCGTACGCGCCGAGACGCGACTCGGCCAGGATGTAGCGCTGACCGCCCTGTTCCATCACCGCGTAGTCGATGTCGGGACCGACGGCGAGCGCAAGGTTGCTCGGCAACGTCCACGGCGTGGTGGTCCACGCCAGGATCTTCTCGCCGGAATCGAGTTGGAACTGCACGGTCAGGGCCGGGTCCTGCCGATCGCGGTAGACATCGTCCATGCGCGTCTCGGTGTTCGACAATGGCGTCTCGCAACGCCAGCAGTACGCCAGAACTCGGAAGCCTTCGTAGATCAAGCCCTTGTCCCACAGCGTCTTGAAGGCCCACATGACGCTCTCCATGTACGGCAGGTCGAGGGTCTTGTAGTCGTTCGCGAAATCGACCCATCGCGCCTGACGAGTGACGTACCGATGCCAATCGTCGGTGAACCGCAGCACGCTCGTTCGGCAAGCGTCGTTGAACTTGTCGATGCCGAACGCGGCGATCGCCGGATGCCCGCTGATGCCGAGCTCCTTTTCGGCCACCACTTCGGCGGGCAGGCCGTGGCAATCCCATCCGAAGCGGCGGTCGACCTTCTGCCCGCGCATCGTGCGGTAGCGCGGCACCGCGTCCTTCACGAAGCCGGTGAGGAGATGCCCGTAGTGAGGCAGCCCGTTGGCGAAGGGGGGACCGTCGTAGAACACGTACTCGTCGGCGTCGGCGCGGGCAGCGACCGATGCCTCGAACGTGCCGTCGGCGTCCCAGAACGCGAGGGTGCGGCGCTCGATCGCGGGGAAGCTCGGCTGGGTCTCGACCTGCGGATAGGCAGTGGTGGCGTCGGTTCGCTCGCTCATGTGGGTGGTCTCCTGGATGCCGTCAGACGTTTCCACAGGGACGAGCCCGTTGGCCCGCGGTACCACCCTGCTTGTGCAACGCCTCAGCGATGCACCACTCCACTTCGCCAGCGATGACGGGCTGGACCCGTCCGGTTCTACTGAGGCCGATGCCGGAGCATCGACCCGTTCTTCCGGAGGCTCGGAGGTGATGGCCTCGTCGACGCCGTTGTTCGAACACTTCGTTGTCGCCGTGAGGCGATGGCGAATGCTACCGCCCCACGCTGAGCGCGGACGCCTGCTTTCCTGACCGGCCGCCGCTCAGCGGCGAATGCCATCCGCGGGCGTCGGCGACTCGAACCCGTTGCCACCGCCGGCAGTGCCATCGCCCGGAATGCCGTCGACCGGCGTGGCATCGATGAGACCCGCCTGATCGGCGCGCTCGGCCTGTTGCCACATCGTGCGAACCTCATCGGC
>JAYUSX010000486.1:0-6836 GCA_043755475.1 Actinomycetota bacterium | reverse complement strand
GTCGAGCACGGCGCACACGTCGGCCCACAGGCGGTCGAACGAACCGGCGTCGAGGGAGACGTGATGGACGACGAGTGCGAGCGCGCACCCGCCACCCTCGAGCGGCGAGAGCTCGGCCTTGAGCAGCGGGCCCCGTTCCAGATCGAACATCTCGCGCTGGAGGAGATGTGCGCCACGACGAGCCGATTCGACATCCGTCGGGTCGCCGTGCGCGACCAGGCGCACCGCCTCGTCACCGCGCAACTCGCGCCGCGGCGACCCGAAGGTCCAGTGCAACGGCTCGTGACGAGCGGCGACGGCTTCGAGCGCCGAGCGGAGCTGCCCGGCATCGATCGCCGCATCGAGCCGGTAGAACCGGGCAACGTGGTAACGGGCATCGTCTTCCCCGGTGCGCACCTCGTAGAGCAGCGCTCGTTCGCCGGCGGACAGCATCGGTGTGCCGTCGGCAGAGCGACCGGAACGAGGCTCGACCACGACGGGGGCGTGTCCCGTCGGCACGAGGTCGTCGATCGCCGCGGCGACCTCGCGAAGGCGGTGATTCGCGAACACCAACTCCTCCGAGACCGTCACGCCGAGGTGGCGGCTCGCGGCGAGGGAGAACTCGATCGCAGCGAGGGAATCGCCTCCCAACTCGAAGAAGTCGTCGGACACGCTGACGGGCTCGATGCGCAGGATGCGCTCCCACAGTTCGACCAGGAGCCGCTCGGTGTCGGAGTCCGGAAGTTCGAGTGCGAGCGTGGACGGCCGATGCACTCGGTCGGGGGCTGGCAACGCAGTGATGTCGAGCTTGCCGTTGGATGTATGTGGCAAACGGTCGACCTGGACGAACGCAGCAGGGATCGCTGCTGCAGGCAGCCGTTCGGCGAGGAACCTTCTGATCTCTGCAGGCGTCGGGATCTGTTCGACGTGCAGCGCGGGTTCGATCCACGCCGTGAACACCGTTCGAGGACGAGGTCGGTAGCCGATCTCGGCCAGCATCCGCGTCACGTCGTCGAGGTCGAGTTGGTCGTCGAGCTCGTCCATCGCCTCGGCGCGCGTCTTGTGTCCCAGTCGAACGTCCCAGGCATACGGGACGGCGTAGTTGTGGTACCCCTGCTCGGTCTGATGAGCGTGGATGCCCGCCGCGTTGACCAGGCAGTTGGTCGATCGACCCGTGTCGGCCGGTCGAACCCAAGGAGCCCGCGTCGCCAGGAAGTGGAGCATTTCGGCCAGTTCGACATCGATGTAGCGGTAGTAGTCGACGAAGGTGAGCCGCTCGAAGATGTCGTCGGTGACGAACACCGACGTGTCGAGCAGCCGGTTCGGAGCGTCGTGAGCTCGGTGGTAGCTGCGCCGGGCCTCGAGGACGGCCCGGTCGATGGCGTCGGGATCGAAGCGCTCGCCGTCGAACTGGCCGGGCATGAGCCGCGTCTCGAACAGCTGACCCCGGCTGAGCCCGGTGATGAGCAGCGGCGCGCCCACCTCGTCGGCGACCTGCACGCCGAGGGTGTAGATCGTCTTGTAGCAGCCGTTGCAGACGTTCGAGTACCGCTCGAGGCTGTCGCGGAAGATCGCGTCCATGTGGTCGGTGGTCACGAAGCGGTGCTCGACGCCGAGATCGGCGACGGAACGGCGGATGTTCTGCTTGGCGCCTTCGGAGATGTACCCGTTGTCGAGCGTGACGGTGATGACCTCGAAGCCCATCTCGATCAGCTTGTAGAGCGAGTACGTGGAGTCCTTGCCGCCACTCAACAGGTGCACCGCGTCGAATCGGCCGCGGCGCTCGGCCCGCGCCCGGTTGCGGAGTGCCAGCAGATCGTCGGGCGTACGGAACCACGCCTGCGCCTGTGTCTTGATTCGCTCGTAGTCATGACACGTCCCGCAGACGCCGCCGGCATCGAACGTCGTGCCGGGCACGTCGCTCGGCAGGCCGCAGCGCTGGCAGTGCTCAGGTCGAGCGTGCTCACGGGCCGTGGCAGGGTTCCAGAGACGGACCGCAGCACGCCCGATGAACGGATGTGCCTCGAGGGCTGCCTCCACCTCGCCCGGCTCGAGCCGGACGCCACCGACCTTCACCTGTTCGTCGATCCGCCCGAAGTAGGTGAGGGTGGTGTCGTCGAGCAACGCGACGAGATCGCCCGATCGGTACCAGCGTCGGCCCGAGCGGTCGATGAAGCGCTCGGCGTTCAACTCGGGCAGGTCGAGGTAGCCGGCGGTGAGACCGCGATGGGCGATCCACAGCTCGCCCGCGACCCGTGGTGGGACCCGCCGTCCGGCTGAGTCGAACACGCCGAGCGTCACGCCGGGCATCGGGACGCCGATGGGCACACTGGTCTCGCCCGCATGCCGATCGGCCGGGTCGAAGCGGTGGATCATGCACCCGACGACGGCTTCGGTCGGACCGTACTCGTTGTAGATCGCCACCCCCGGCAAGGCGTCGGACAGACGCAGGGCGAGCCCGGTGGCGAACGACTCACCTCCGACCACGAGCGTGCGCAGGCCATGACCTGGCGCAAGTTGCCGGACGAGCAGTTCGAGATGGCTGGGCGTGGCCTTCGCCCATGTGAGGTGGGGGCGCCGCGCGATCTCGCCCATCGCCGCCACGCCATCGCCGTGGATGACCTCGATCCGGCCACCGGTCAACAGTGGAACGAACAACGTGGTGACGGTGAGATCGAAGGTGAGGGCGCTGAACAACGGTGCGATGGGAGGTGCTGGATCGCCTGCACCCTGGCCTGTGTACGAGGAGATCGCGATGTCGAGGTACGCGGCAAGACCACCATGGGTGATCGGCACGCCCTTCGGCTCGCCTGTCGAACCGGAGGTGTAGAGCACGTACGCCTCGTCATCGGCCTCGATGCGCGGCGGGGGCGGTGGAGCAGGAAGGTCGTCGGGGAAGTCGGGCAGTGACGGCACGTGCCCGATCACGATCACGCATCCGGCACGCGCTGCAAGCGATGCTCGACGGGTCTCGGGATGCTCGGGATCGAGGACGACGTACGTTGCGCCGCTGCGTAGGACGGCATCGATCGCGACGACGGCCTCCACTGATCGGGGCAGACAGATTCCCACCCGATCGCCTTGGCGCACGCCGCGAGCGGCCAACCAGGCGCGAGTCGTCTCGACCCACTGCCAGATCTCCGCACCCGTGAACGATCGGTCGCCGTCCACGGCCGCGACGTGGCTCGGGTCGTGAGGATCGTCGCGGTGCATCAGCGCTGCCGCCAGCCGGTCGGTCACTGCACCGGCCCACGCGGGCCCCTCGGATCCCCTGCCCCACTGTTCGAGGGTTCGCCGTTCGCCGTCGGTGAGGACGTCGACGTCGCCCACGATCGTGTCGGGGGCGCTCACCGCGGCGGCCAGCAACGCACGCCAGTGCGAGGGCGCAGCGGCCCGCTGCGCCTCGTCGGCGCCCGCTGTGTTGATGTCGAGGTCGATCTCGGGAGCACCACCTTCGTAGGTGGTGAGTTGCACCCGGACCATGTGGCTGGGATCGGCGGCCCCGGCGTGCACCCAGTTGGTGTGTGCGGGGATGCTCCCGAAGTGACCGAGCGAGCCTCGAGGGATGACGTTCACCACGGCGTCGACCTCGACGGCCGGCGACGTCCCGGGCACGGCGAAGCGCATCACGTCCATCACCGCGCGAGCCGTGCGACGGTGCAACTCGGCGAAGGTGTCGGTGTCGCGCACCTCGACGGTGAGGGGGAACACCTCCATCACCAGACCCACGAGATCGCGCGAGGCAGCGGTGCGGTTGTGGACCGGGATGCCGATGGTCGCGTGGTGGCGACCGGAGATCGTTGCAAGGTGCGCCGCGGTGATCGAGACCATCAGGGTGGCCCACGACATGTCGGGCGACAGCAGACGGTACGGGTTGCTGAGCGCGGCATCGACGGCTGCGCGGAGGTCGGCATCGAGATCGATGCGATGTCGTTCGCTTGCGGGGGTCGCACGAACGACGGGGCGATACCAGCCACCCAATGGGTCGGCCGCCGACCAAGCAGCCCAGTGCTCGGCGGCGAGCTGTCGGCGTGGATCGGGCGCGGACAGCGATGCCGCCCAGGAGCTGAAGGAGTCAGCCGGTCCGGCCGGTGGCTCGCCGGCGTAGAAGGCCGCCGTCTCGCCGAACACCATCGCCGACGAGGTCGCGTCGGTGATCACGTGGTGGATGCACAGGTACCACGATGCGGTGCCGTCGTCGTGGGTGAGGATCACCGAGTCGTATGCGCACACCGATGCATCGACAGGACGACTCGAGCGGGCTCGCGCCCATTCGTCGACACGGTCACGCCGCATCGGCACGACCTCTGACCGTGGGCCGTCTTCCATGACGACGGCGCGGGGCTCGCCCGTGGCCGAACTGGTGTCGATGCGTGTGCGCAGCGCGTCGCGTCGAGCGACCACCGCCGCAAACGCATCGCTGAGCCGCAAGGGATCGATGGGTTGAGCGGCGCCGTCGCCGAGGTGGGTGACGAGTGCCATGTTCTGCAGGGGGCTGTCCGGCGCCCGCCGCTGTGACGCCCAGAGGCGTCGCTGGTACGACGTCAGGTTCGTCTCGGGTCGACGGCTCAGCCCGACGTGCACGGGCACGGGAGCGAGATGCAACGGCGTTGGGCCCACGACGGTCATCAGCCCTGGCCACCTGCCGGTTCCGTCCGGCCAACCTGCGATGCTCGACGGCGGTCGACGAAGTCGGCCATCGCCTCCACGGTCTGGAAGTGCTCGAGCACCACGTCGTTCGGCTCGACCGAGATGTCGAGTTCACTCTCCATCCAGCTCACGATCTGCACGACGCCCAGCGAGTCGACGAGTCCGGTGAGGAGCAGATCGGTGTCCGACTCGACCATGGTCCCCGGGTCGAGCGACACGGAGTCGTTGATGAAGGCGCACAGGGCGCCGCGGAGGTCGGTGACGTTCATGTGGTTGCTTCCTGGATCAGCGCGGCGCGGACGCGGCGGCGATCGATCTTGCCGGAGCCCGTTTTGGGAAGATCCGAATGCCGGATCACCCGTGTCGGAACGGCGGATGGGTGAAGTCTCGAGGTCGCGTAGGACACGAGCTCGTGTTCGTCGAACGCGTCGTCGGCGACCACGACGGCAGCGATGAGACCGTCGGCGGCGGGTGTCGGACCGACCACCACGTGCAGGACGTGCGGGGCGTTGCCGAGCACCGCCTCCACGCCGTCGAGCTCGATGCGTGTGCCGCGGATCTTGACCTGGTGGTCGCGCCTGCCCAGGTAGTGCAGCAGGCCATCGGGGCCGCGGTGGACGAGATCGCCGGTCGAGTACCAGCGGCCAGGTCCCAGGTCGGCTCGCTCCTGGAACGTTCGGGCGCTGAGCTCGGGCTGCCGCCAGTATCCGGTCATCGCCGTCGTTGCTGCCACGAGCAGCTCACCGACGTCGCCTTCGGCGACGGGCAGGCCGTCGTCGTCGACCACGGCCAGACGCGCTCCGGCCCAGCCCTCGCCGAGCGGTACGTCGCTGGCGGTCACGTCGAGCTGGTCGCGGGTGAAGTTCCACACGGTGCACTGGTTCACCTCGGCCGGTCCGTAGACGTTGGAGATGCGGACACCGGCCGGGAGCTGCTCGAGCAGCGCATCGAGGGCCGCAGGGCTGTACGCCTCGCCGCCGTACAGCAACCATCGCAGTGTGGACAGGTCGTGCTGATCGAGCGCGCCGCGTGATGCGACCTGCTGCAGGAAGTACGGAACGGTGTACCAGACGGACACGCGCTCGGCCGCGCACCGCTGGGAGAACGACGCCGGGAACTTCATGACCGCCTCGTCCATCACGACGACGGTCGCGCCGGCGAGCGGAGCCGCGTACAGCTCGAGCGTCGACATGTCGAAGTGGATCGGCGACATGCCGGCCACGCGGTCGGTCGGCGCCAACGAATAGGTGTCGACGACCAACGCCGCGTACGCGAGCGCGCTCGCATGCGTGTGCTCGATCGCTTTGGGCACACCCGTCGACCCGGACGTGAAGATCAGGTACGCCGTGTCTGCGAGCGAGCGCGCCGTGCGCTGACCGATGGGAGCCTCGGTCGGTGCCGCGGCCACGAGGCCCGAGACGTCGAGGGAGGACATCCCCGTCGGCAGCCGCCTGCCGGTGCGTCGGTCGACCAATACCGCAACCACTTCGGCCCGCTCGAACATGCCTGCGGTGATGTCGGGTGCCAACTGCGCGTCGACAGGCACCACGACCGCGCCGGCATGCAGCACTCCCCAGACGGCGAGCAACGACTCGGCGGTCTTCGTCCGATGCACCGCCACGTGCTGTCCGGGGCGCACACCGATGCGATGCAGCTCGGCGGCGATGTGCACCACCGCTGCATGAGCCTCGGCCCAGGTCCATCGGCGCGCAGAACCGACGACGGCCTCGGCCGATGGTCGAGCCTTGGCAGCTCGCTCGATGAGGGAGGGGAGGTCGTTCAGGTCGTTGGCGAGCAGCTCACGCACCGACCGTCTCCGAATCGCGATCGGGCACCTGCACGGCGACGACCGTGTCGTCGGTGAACACGGGCAGCAGGCGGCCCTTCGACTTCTCGTAGTACTGATAGGCCGCTGCGAGCGCAGTGATCACGATGACCGGCAGGGCCACCTTCTGCACGTCGAGCCACGGCGCGATCGCATCGTTGATGCCGAGGTCGTGCTCGAGCAACCGCTCGTACATCCAGCCGAGGCTGACCACCACGAGCCCGACCGATGCGAGCTTGAACATCGGTATGTACGCACGGGTGCGACGGAGCAGGAACAGCACGGGGAACGCCGCCAGGATGACGATCACCTGTCCGATCTCGATGCCGATGTTGCGGCCCAACAGCGAGATGAGCTGCACGCTGCGGCTCGTCTCGAGTCC
>JAYUSX010000485.1:0-6843 GCA_043755475.1 Actinomycetota bacterium | reverse complement strand
CGGCTCTGCCATCCGTCGACGTGCTCGTTCGGCGCGCTCGTGCAGCGACCGCGACGCCCGCTGCCGCTCCTCCTGCTCGCGCAGTGCCTGCTCGGCCTTTTCGCGCGCCTGCCGCTCGATCGCCGCCTGTTCCTCTGCAGCTCGCTCGTGCGCGGCTCGCCGCACCGCCGACTCCCGGGCCTGCTGCTCTCGCAGCGCCACCTCGGCCTCCTCACGTGCCGCGGCGTGCTCGGCGATCTCACGCACTGCGGCCTCGCGCGCTGCCAGTTCGAGCGCGGCCTGCTCACGAAGTGTCTGCTCCGCCTGGTCGCGCAGCGCTCGCTCGCGCACCGCCTGCTCAGCCCGCTCGACGATCTGGATCGCCTCGCGGGAAGCCGCGTCACGGCGCCGTTCGGCTGCGGCGCGAGCGGTCTCCAACTCGGCGTCCATCGACAGGCGACGCTGATCGAGCATCGGCCCCAGTTGGGCGACGAGCGCGGCACGCGCCGCCTCCGAGTCGGAGACCGAGCCATCCTCGGCCTCGGCCAGTCGACGCTTCGCCTGGCGGAGGCGCAGCTGCAACCGAGCCACGTCGGCGCGCCGGTCGGCGGTCGGCGCCTCGGGGTGACGGACGTCAGATGCCATCTTCGGTAACTCCTCGGCGAGGGGCCCCGGCGTCCGCGAGCAGCGCCGCCGCGCGCGCACGGGCCTCGGCCAGGGTTCGCTCCGCCGCTGACTCCGCGCCCAGTCGGATGGCCTCGAGCCGCCGGCCGTGCTCGGCCTCCATGTCGGCGAGTTGTTGCTCAAAGGTCGTGACCACCGAGCGGAGCGCCGTGTCGCGCTCGGTGGCGCGCTGCTCCGCCTCGGCCGCCTGTTGCATGGTCTCGTTCACCTCGATCTCGAACGCGACGACGTCGGGTTCGTCCCGACCGGACGTCGTGGTGTCGATCGGCGGCACCGTGGTCGCGTCGATGGTCGGGATCCGGTTCGTGATCTCGGTTGCTGCGGGTGCAATTCCGATCAACGGATCGTGACGACGCCAGAACTCGTCGTCGACTGGCACGGGCGACATGTGAACTCCGTTGCTCGACGACATGGTCAGCCGATCAATGCCATGGCTGCGGTGAGGGCTGCCGTCGCTGTGGCGATCGACACGACCGCCGGTGTCGGGAACCACGAGCCGCCATCGCGCTTCGCCGCTTCGTCGGCTTCGCTCCAGAAGCGACGGTGGTCCTGTTCGAGCCGCTCCAACGGCGTCAGCGGCTCATCGTGAAGGGCAGCACCGACCGTCTCGCAGATCCGGAGATCCCGGTCGGGCACGGGAGCTGGCGCGACAGCAGGAACCGGAGCGACGGCTCGTGGCGAACGAACTGCCGGCGGCGGGAAGGCAGCCGGCACGGGGGCGGGGCACGACGCGAGCAACGGCATCATCGGCGAGGCAACTGCGCCGGCGATGGCGTCGCCGATCGGCTGCACGTGCGTCTGCAGGACGGCACCGAGGTGTCGCAGCAGCGAGCGCAGGTCCGATCCATCGGCCTGCTCCAGCAGGGACCGCACGGCGAGCGGCAGGTGCGACCGCGACGCGGTGGCGGTCGCCGTCGCGGCGTGTGCCTGCTCGATGCGATCCACCTGTTGCACGAGTGACCGCCGGGCGGTCGCCTCGTCGATCGCCGTGCCGGCGCTCGAGTTCAGCGCGGCCCACCAGCCGTCGAGCAGCGCCGCCAGCTGGCGGGTCGCCGCGCCGGCGTCCCACGCAGCGAGGTCGAGCAGGTCGTCACCCGCGTTGCTGTCGATCAGATCGGCCTGGTGTCGGCCGACGCGACCGACGATCGCTCGCTGCGCATCGAAGAACTGCCGTGAGAGCTGCAGCGTGGACGCCGCGAGGCTCTCGAGTTGACCGACGCCGCGCACTTCGGAAGCCGCCGCACCGGCCGCTTCGAGGTAGCGCTGCTGGTGGTCTCGGAGGAGATCGAGGTAGCGCCCGGCCGCGTCCCGTGCGGACGCCGCTGCTGTGGAGGATGCTGTCAGGGCGGCGCTCATGGGTGCCTGACGGTAAGGGGCTCGGGTGTCCGGCATCTGAACTCCGCTGAACGCCCGTTGAACGAACGCGTGAAACCTCGCGCTGCGTCCTTCAGTCCACACCGTGAGCGGCCGATAGGTGCCGCTCCGTGCATCCCACGCTCCGCGCGAGGACGTGACGCAGCGTCGACCATCGACTCCGGAAGCGTCACACGTCGGCCCGAGATCAGGTCTCGACCTGAGGTGGAGGTGTGGACCGGGAGCTCCACACATGCGCCGTTCATCAGCGCAGACCGCCGACGAGCTCGCGGCCGTCACCGAGCAACTCCACCGAGCAGTCGAGGCCGGCGCGCACGCAACGCTCCACCCACACGTCGGCCACAGCGGGATCCCATCCGTTCCACCAGTCAGCGTGTCCCGACCAGCCGGCCACGCCGCCGGCATACATGTCGCTGGAGAGCCGCCACGTCGCGTTCCCGCCCACCGGGGTCGGCCAGTAGAAGTTCAGCGTGATCTGCGGGATCGCCACCGGATGCGACGCCGGGCAGCCGCTCGCGTCGGGATCGGGCCACGCCATGTGGCTCTGGTGGTCGGGTGAATCGAGGTCCCGCCCATTCCAACACTGCGGGAACGAGATCGTCAGGCGCGTGAACTGGCCAGGCGCGCACAGCTGCATGCCGGTCGTGAACGCGGTGCCGACGCCGGTCGAGTCGTTCCCACAGTTCCAGTTCATCGGCCGACGCCACGACGGTGAGGCATCAGGTGCGGTCGCACGCGCGTCTCCGGAGATGATCCGCAGCCCCGCCGGCATCGCCACGATCTCTTCGGGTGAGACGCCGCCGTAGCCGCTCTTGTAGTAGGTGATCACGAACGCCGGGTCGATCGCTCGGCCCGTGGCGGTGTCGACGATCGACGGTGCCCAGTAGGCGCTGCGGTTCGCTGCGCCGCCGCGACACGTCGAGGCGCCCTGGTTCGTGATCGAGTCAGCTGTGGAGTTCGCGTCCGTGCGGTCGTTCCCGAAGAACGAGTGCAGGTGCGATCCACCCGGTCGACCCGGAGCGACGATCGGGTCGTCGGACGCCATGTGCGAGAACGCACAGATCGTGCGGAACGCGCCGACACCGTCGGACCGCACCGGCGTCCGGTCGGCCGCCGCGACGAGCACGCCCTCGGCCCGCGGTCGCGTCGAGGGAGCGGAGGGAACGACGAAGGTGCTGGGCGGAGATGGAGCGGCGGTCGTCGCCGGTGTCGTCACCGGGGTGATCACGATCGTCGTCGGCGTCGTGGGTCGTGTCGTCGAAGCGGTCGGCACCGTCGGCGCGGCGGGCGCGGTCGACACGGCGGCCACGTTCGGAGCGGTGTTCGGCACCGAGCCAGCGGCAAGGGGCACGCTTGCGTTCATCGGCGCGTTCATCGGCGCGTTCATCGGCGCGTTGGTAGGGGCCGGAGCGGTGGGCCCGCTCGTCGCAGGCGCGGGCGCAGGGATCGTGGCCGGCGCAGATGATGACGGCATTGACGCGACGGTGGATGTCGCGAACGTCGGCGCCGCAGCACCGGGGTCGGTGAGCGCAATCGACGGACTCGCGCTCGCGCCCTGTGTTCGCGGAGGCAGCGCTGCGGTCGGCACCGACGACGGTGCCGTCAGGTCGACCGACCCGATCGAGCCGGCGGTGGGCGCGACCACAACGGGCTCCGGCGATGTCGCGCTCTCGATCGTCGTGGCTCCACCGGTGGTCGCCACGTCCGATGGCGACACGACATCGCCGGTCTCGGTCGCAGGAACGGTCTCGGAGAACGGCGTAGCCACCGAGGTCTCGCCGGGGGCCAGCGTGGAGTGTCGCGCCGGACCGGGCAGCGCCAAGAACGCCAGTGGCGCCACCAGGAACGCCGCCGCGATCTGCCAGCGCTGCCCCTTGGTCACGAGACCTTCCGCACGAGCACGCCGGCTTGCGCGTGCCACCAAAGGGCGAGAGGCGGCGATCATGACGCCGAACCGTAGAAGTGGCCGCTGACGCCCCGATGTCCGTCGACCGTCCGCATGCTGGACCCAGGATGAACACTCGGTGTCCGATTCCGCCGCCGGTGCGCTCGGTGGTGCGCCGGCGGCGGACGGTCACGGAGTCCAGCCCCAGGGGCCGTTGGTGCCGACGACGAGCACCACGGTCACGCCGTCGGGCACCACCCCGGCGACCAGATCGGGGGTCCACGTATCGAACCCACCGACACCGAATCGCTCCAGCAACGAAAACGCAGCGGTCACGTCGGCACCGAGTGGCATCACCAGCGTCTCGTCCACCGAGCGAGTCGCCACCATCGCGAATCGAGGCGTGACGCCGAGCAGCGACGCCACCTCGGTCATCGAGGCACCCCCGCCTGATGCATCCACGACGAGCACCTGTGCGGCGAGTGTCGCAGGGTCGATGGTGACCGACACCTGGGGCGTCGTGGTGGGCGGGAACGTCGTCGTGGGGAACGGCAGGATGGGCGGTGAGAGCGTCGTCGTCTGCGGGACCAGGCCTGGGTCGTACGCCGTCTCCGGCTGCACGTACTCGCAATAGCCGAAGTACTGCCACACCTCGTCTGTGGCGAGCGGCGGGCCCTGGCAACGGAAGGTCGAGCCGGCGGGCATGACGTCACCGACGATCGTCGTGGTCGGCGCGTCGACGGGCCGCGTGGTCGTCGACATCGCGAGGGTGGTCTCAGGGAACACCGCGGCGCCGGCGGCAGCGATTCGCCCATCGTCGTCCGTGCTCCGCCCGGCGAGGAATCCGAGCCCGACCACGGCCGGCAGCGTCACAGCTGCCGCAGCGATCGTGGCCGTCCGGCGGCGGCGGTGCACGATGCGGCGTTGCACGTCGGTGTAGCCGAGGGGTGCGCCGGGCACGCCGTCGGCCCGTCGGCGCAGGGAATCGGTGAGCTCGCGCTCGAACGAGTCCATCGGTTCGCGTTCGTCTCTGTCGTTCACGACTGCTCCTCCTGTTGGGTCACGAGCTGTTCGCGCAGCGTCGCCCGAGCACGGTGCAGCGAGGACTTCACCGTGCCGAGGGCGATCTTCAGAGTCGCCGCGATCTCGGCATCGGTCGCCTGCAGGTAGTAGCGCAGCACCACCACCTCGCGCTGCGGCGACGGCAGCGCGCGGACGGCGTCTGCGATGTGGTCGTGTTCGCTGCGCACCTCGTCGATCGGCGGGACCACGAGCCGGCGGGCGAGGCCACGCCGTCGCTGCACCCGCCGGCAGCCGTTCACCACGCACGTGCGGACGTAGGCGTCCGGAGTGCGGAGCCGCTCCCACTTCGGGAACGCCTTGGCGAACGCCTCCTGCACCACCTCCTCGGCCTGCTCGCGTGTGTCGACGAGCAGGAACGCCGTCCGGACGAGCGACGGATACAGGCGCCGGTAGACCGCAGCGAGGTCGTCGACGGACTCCGCGTCCGCGTTGCCGAGCATCGTCGGCTGCGGCCGCTCGCCGAGATTCGCCCTCGATCGGTCGTTGCCGGAACCCGCACGCGCGGGTCGAGTCACGATCTCGCGGGCGGTCGCGTCCACGATCTCTCCTCGGCCCGCGACGGCCAGGCGATCGAGTCGGGGGTCGACCGCGCGCGTCCCCGACGCCAAGCCGGGATCGAGCGGGCCACGAGGTTCGGGGTTCACACCGTTCACACCTGTCCAGAGCCTCGGGACATCGCTTCGGTTCCCGATCGCCGGGAGAATTCGCGCCGATTCAGCGCGGCGCCGAAATCAGCCGGCGCGGCGAGCGCCCCGACCCCGAGCGAGCTGCTTCTTGTGCTCGATGAAGTCGACGAGGACGTAGTCCCCGAGGTTCTCGTTCGTCGTGAAGAAGGCACGGCCACGATTGATGCTCGTGAGCTTCTCGATGAACGACTTCAGCGAACCATTGGCATCGAGCATGAAGGTGTTAATGCGGATGTTGTCGCGGGTGCAGCGCACGACTTCGCGCAGCGTCGCCTCGACGGTCTCCTGCACGGGCGGGTAGTTGAAGAACACGTCGCCGCGGGAGGTGATGTGGGCCGTGGGCTCGCCGTCGGTGATCATGATGATCTGCTTGGTGCCGGTCTGCTTGCTCAGCAACTGGCGAGCGAGCGCGAACCCGTGCTGCATGTTGGTGCCGTAGACGAAGTCCCAGCTCACCTCGGGCAGCTGCGCTGCGGTGAGGATGCGAGCCGTTTCGCTGAACCCGACGATGCCCATGTAGTCGCGGGGGAACTGCGAAGTGATCAGCGAGTGCAGCGCCATGGCGACCTTCTTGGCCGGCAGGAAGTTGTCGCGCATCGGCATCGACAGCGACAGGTCGAGCATCAGCACCGTCGACGACTTGGTGGTGTGCTCGGTGCGCTCGATCTCGAAGTCCTCCGGTGACAAACGCACCGGAGTCTCGGCGCCGTTGCGGCGAACCGCATTGCGGATCGTTCGCTGCAGGTCGAGGTTGAACGGGTCGCCGTACTCGTACTGCTTGGTCTCGTAGGTGCGTTCGTGACCCTGACCGAATCGGTCGAGCTGGTGCTGGCCGGTCTTGTCCTTGTCGAGCTTGCTGAAGAGGTCCTTCAACGCGTTCGAGCCGATCTTGCGCAGGCCCTTGGGGGTGAGCTCGAGCCGGCCCTCCTTCTGTTCGATCAGGCCGGCCTCCTGGAGCATCTTGGTGAGCTCGGCCAGACGTTCGAGCGACTTCGCTGCGTCGTCGCCCATCAGCTCGCGCACCCGGTCCATGTCGGCCTCGGCCAGCGCGCCGGGGTTGGTGGCATTGCGCAGCAGGTTCTCGAGCTGATCGAGGTCGCCGAGCTCTTGCATCGTCTGCATGGCCTGGCCCATGCCCATCGGTTCCTGACC
>JAYUSX010000484.1:0-6843 GCA_043755475.1 Actinomycetota bacterium | reverse complement strand
CAACGGCTCCAACGGCGCCGTCGGACGAGTCGACACGTCCGACCGTCTCGTGGTGTGCATGGGGGCCGAACGAGTCGGGCTCAGTTCCGAGGTGATCGCGGCCGCCACGCTGCGCGTGCGGATCCCGATGCATCGAGGCGTCGACTCGCTGAACGTCGCTGCTGCCACCGCCATCGTCTGCCACGCGCTGCGACGACGATGAACGACGATGAACGACGATGAGCGACCATTGCGGCGGCTACGGTGCCGGAATGACGTATGGGGTGATCTGCATTGCACATGTCGGCGGAACCGTGGGTCCCGACGTGGGCACACGTGTGGCCGAGGTGCTGGGCTACCGACTCGTCGACGAGGAGATCGTCCAACGAGCTGCCGAGTCCCAGGGGATCGCGGTCGAAGAACTGGCCGAGGTCGAGAAGCGAAAGGGCACGCTCAGTCGGCTGCTCGAGAGCTTGGCGCTCGGCGGGGCGGCCGACGGATTCATGGCGGGCATGCCAGCGGTGATGGCACCCCTGGCGGTCACGGACCCCAAGGGACTGCGCGCCCTGATCCGCACGTCGATCCTCGAGACAGCCGCTGACGGCAATGTGGTGATCATGTCGCACGCGGCGTCGTTCGCGCTCGCCGACCACACGGGCGTGCTTCGTGTACTCGTCACGGCATCGCCTGCGACTCGGGCCACATCCGCACTCGCAGCCAACGGTGGCGACGCCAAGAAGGCGGCCAAGGCGGTCCACGACGACGACTCCGCCAGAGCCGACTACCTCAAGAAGTTCTACGCGGTCGACCAGGAACTGTCCACGCACTACGACCTGGTGATCAACAGCGACCGATTGACCGCCGACCAGATCACCGATCTGGTGGTGCGGGCCGCGCAGCGCTGATCGGTAGACCGGTGTCGTTGCGGAGATGTTCCGCAGCCGGCACGAAGTAGGCCAGCAGCACCTGCTGCACCTGCTGCACCTGCTCCTGTTCGGGCACGGCTGCACCCTCGGCGCCGTCACCGGGGAGAGGCGACTCGGTCGTCACCTGCTCGACCGCATGGACCATGTGGTGCAGCCAGTGATCGCGTTGGAGCGGTCCGACGGTGAACGGCATGTGCCGGAGACGCAACCTCGGATGACCGCGCTCGTCGTTGTAGGTCGTGGGGCCACCCCAGTACTGGCCGAGGAACAGCGCCAGTCGGCGACGAGCCGGAGCCAGATCGTGTGGTTCCGGGTAGAGCGACAACAGCACCGGATCGTTCGCGACGCCGTCGTAGAACACATCGACGAGGCGGTCGAAGAACGGCTGCCCACCGACTCGCTCGTAGAACGTCGCTGCTGCCGCCCCTGCTGCCTCGTCTGCTGTCCCCTCTGCTGAATCGCCCACGGCGATCAGGCTAGGGAGAGCGTGAACGGGTTCAGAACGCGGGATCGAAGATGCGCACGTTGGTGAGGTGTTCCGGGCGGAACACCATCGGCATCGTGCCGTCACACGGGTCGAGGATCACGGCCTCGGGCGTTGCGAGCAGCACGAGTGCCGTCACGGCCTCACCGTTCACGTCGACTTCGATCACGTCACCGGTCATCACGTTCATGTTCATGTCCCCTGGAAGTCAAATGCTGAGTGGATGTGTCCCTGCATTTGCACCAGAAGCGCCGCCCGCAGAGTCCCCAGTTCTTCGGCACGAGGGGTGACGACCTTGACAGGAAATTCTCCGGGTTCCCACAAGTCGAGCGTTCATGAGAACGCGGGCGGCTCCCAACCAGGGAAGATGTCAGGAAGGCCGTCGCTGACCTTGACAGGAAACACCGGTGATCGCTTCTCGAGGAAGCTCGTCACGCCCTCGCGGGCATCGGCGCTCTTCCCGCGAGCTGCGATGCCACGAGAGTCCACGCGGTGCGCGTCCATCGGATGGTCGGCTCCGAGCAGCCGCCACAGCATCTGCCGGGTGAGCGCCACCGAGACGGGTGCGGTGTTGTCGACGATCTCCTTGGCGATGGCTCGAGCAGCCGGGAGCAGGTCGTCGGGGACATGCACGCTGCGGACGAGTCGCCCCTCCTTGGCCTCCTGCGGGCCGAAGACCCGGCCGGTGTAGCACCACTCCGTCGCCTGGCTGATGCCCACCAGACGCGGCAGGAAATACGATGAACACGCCTCGGGGAGGATGCCCCGTCGAGCGAAGACGAACCCGAACTTCGCGTTGTCGCTGGCGAGCCGGAAGTCCATCGGCAGGGTCATCGTCACACCCACGCCGACCGCAGGGCCATTGATCGCAGCGATCACGGGCTTGGTGCAGTCGAAGATCCTCAGGCTCACGATGCCCCCGCCATCGCGCGGCACGCCCTCGACGCTCGTCTTCACGTCGCTGCCCCCGGCCGCGAAGGTGTCTCCTCCCCCACTGAGGTCGGCGCCCGCACAGAAGCCGCGCCCGGCGCCAGTGACGATCACGACCCGCACCTCGTCGTCGGCGTCGATCTCGTCGAACGCCGCGACGAGCTCGCGCATCATCGTGCCGGTGAAGGCGTTGAGCTGATCGGGACGGTTGAGGGTGATGGTGGCGATGTGCTCGTCCACCGAATAGATGATCTGGGTGTACTCCATCACCCGATCGTGGCAGGCCTGCATCACGCCCGCGAACCCGGACGGGGCCGGACGGGGCCGGACGAGGCCGGACGAGGCCGGACGAGGCCAGAACGACTAGACGTCGAGGAACTTGGTGGCTGCCGTGCCCGAGCCGACCGCACCCACGAGCATCCCGAGGATCATCAGCCAGAACACCACCCACTGCGGGTAGTTGCCCGTGACGACGAACGCCCCGAAGCCCGAGTCGGGCGGGAACGACTGCACGGTCGATGTCCAGTACCAGTTGGCCGTCAACACGCCACCGCTCGCGAACACGGCGCCGACGAAGCCTTGGATGAGCCCCTCGAGCATGAACGGCACGCGGATGAACCAGTTGGTCGCACCGACCAGCTTCATCACCTCGATCTCACGCCGGCGGGCAAACATCGCCGTGCGGATGGTGTTCCAGATGAGCAGCACCGCCGAGAACAACAGGATCAGGGTGATGAGGTACAGCACGAACTGCACCACGCCGCGCAGCGTGCTGAGGACCTCGATCTGTTTGGACGGAAAGGCCACCTTGATCACCTTCGGCAACCCACGATCCTTGTACGACGCGGCGATCTCGGTGAGCAGCTCGGCGGACGCGTCGGGCTGAGGGACGACCTTGAACTGGGTGGGGATGTTCTCGGCCGTGAGCAGCTGCAACGTCTCGGGGTCGCCGGCGAACAGTCGCCGTGCCTCGACCAGCGACGCCTCGACGTCGAGGTACTCGAGCTGATCGACATCGATCACGTCCGGCGTGCTCTCGATCGCCTGCCGGATCACGGCCAGCTGTTCGGGACTCGCGTCGTTCTCGACGTACACGATCAGCTCGACGCCACCCGACCATTGCGACAGCTGGTTGTCGAAGCCGCGCAGCACGAGCAGCGTGAGCCCGAGGATGAACAACGAGACGGCGGCGGTGATGACGGCCGCCGCGGTGAGCGTGAAGTTGCGGCGAAGGCTGGCCCACATCTCGCGGAAGGTGTAGCTGAGGCGAGAGAACATCTACTCGTACACCCCTCGGGCCTGGTCGCGAACGATGATGCCGCGATCGAGTTGGATGACCCGCTTGCGCATCATGTTCACGATGCGCTGGTCGTGGGTGGCCATCACGACCGTCGTGCCGGTCTTGTTGATGCGGTCGAGCAGACGCATGATGCCTTCGCCCGTCGTGGGGTCGAGGTTGCCTGTCGGCTCGTCTGCCAACAAGATCAACGGCCGATTGACGAACGCACGAGCGATCGACACGCGCTGTTGCTCGCCGCCGCTGAGCTGATGGGGGAAGCGCTCCTGCTTGCCCGACAGGCCCACCAGGTCGAGCACCGCCGGCACCTGCTGGCGGATCACGTGCTTCGGTCGGCCGATCACCTCGAGTGCGAAGGCGACGTTCTCGAACACGGTCTTGTTCGGGAGCAGCTTGTAGTCCTGGAAGATGTTGCCGATGTTCCGGCGCAGATGGGGCACCTTCGCGTCCGGCATGTCGTTGATGTTCCGTCCGGCGACCCACACCTCGCCCTTTTCGGGCTTCTCCTGGCGGTTCATCAGCCGCAACAGGGTGCTCTTGCCCGAACCCGATGGGCCGACGAGGAACACGAACTCGGCCTTAGCGACGTCGAAGCTGGCGTCCTGCAACGCGGTCACTTCCGTGCTGTAGCTCTTCGTGACGTTCTCGAGCTTGATCATGCGGGATCCGAACCTAGTTGGCTCACTCGGCCTCGCGGCGTCGCCATCCCAGGTACCCCTCCATGAACTCATCGAGGTCGCCGTCGAGCACGGCATCGATCTGGCTGGTCTCGACCTCGGTGCGCAGGTCTTTCACCATCTGGTACGGCTGCACGACGTAGCTGCGGATCTGGCTGCCCCACCCGACCTGCGCCTGTCGACCGGCGATGCGGGCCATCTCGGCCTCGTGCTCTTCGATCGCCTTCGCGGCCACCATCGCCTTCAGCCGGTTCAGTGCCTTCTCTCGGTTCTGGAGTTGGCTGCGCTCTTCTTGGCTGCTGGCCACCAGCCCGGTCGGCTTGTGGATGAGCCGCACCGCGGACGACGTCTTGTTGACGTGCTGGCCGCCGGCACCGCTGGCCCGGAACACCTGCATCTCGATGTCGCTGTCGCTGATCTCGACATCGGGAGCGTCGATCACCGGCCACACCTGCACCGCGGCGAAACTCGTCTGACGTCGGCCCTGGTTGTCGAACGGGCTGATCCGCACCAGACGGTGCGTACCTCGCTCGCTGGTCATCAGGCCGTATGCGTACCGGCCGGTCAGGGTGAACTCGGCAGACATGATGCCGGCCTCGGTCGCGGGACTGATCTCGTCGATCTCGAAGCCGAACCCACGTCGTTCGGCCCAGCGCGAGTACATCCGCAGCAGGATCTCGGCCCAGTCCTGAGCATCGACGCCGCCGTCTTTGGCGTTGATCTGGACGATGCAGTCGTACTCGTCGTGATCCCCGGTGAACAGGCTGCGCAACTCGAGTTGGCGGAGCTGGCCCGACACCGCCTCGATGCCGGCCGCGATGTCGGCTTCCTGCGTCTCGTCGTCCATGTCGCGAGCCATCTCGTGCAACAGTTCCGTGTCGTCGAGTTGCTGGGAGAGCGAGTCGAACCCGTCGATGTCGCCCTTGATGTTCGAGTACTCGCCCGTCAGCTTCTTGGCCGCGTCCTGATCGTCCCACAGGTCGGGGCGCGCCACTTCGACTTCGAGCTCCTTGAGCCGCAACCGGTTGGCGTCGACCTTGAGGTAGCCCTCGGCCTCACCGAGCCGACGACGCAGCTCTTTCAGGTCATCGGAGAAGTCACGCATCGGCGCCGTGGCACATCTTGAACTTCTTGCCGCTCCCGCACGGGCATGGTGCGTTGCGCGGCGTCTTGGACCACTCGTCCTTGACGATCGTCTGCTGCTTGGTGGGCGCCGGGGCAGTGGCCACCGCTGCGGCCTGGGCAGCCTCGGGCTCGAGGTCACCGGATGCCATGGCGGCCTTGGCCGCGTTGGTGAAGCCGCTCGCGAGCACATCGTCACTCGAGCTCTGCTGCATGTTCTGCACGACCGGAGCGGGCGCTTCCTTGCGCACCACCTGCACGTGCATCACGTACTTCACGAAGTCCTGCGCGATGCCCTTCATCATCGCCCCGAACATCTCGTAGCCCTCGCGCTGCCACTCGGTGAGCGGGTCCTTCTGACCGACGGCGCGGAGGTTGATGCCCTCCTGCAGGTAATCCATCTCGTCGAGGTGCTCGCGCCACCGCTGGTCGATGATGCGCAGCATCACCTGTCGCTCGACATCGCGCATCGTCGCCGCGCCCAGCTCGGCTTCACGCTTCTCGTAGTAGTTCGAGGCGTCGGCCACGATCAGCTCGTGCATCTTCTTGGTCGAGCCGGTGCGTTCGAGCTGCTCGACCGTGATGTCGCTCGGCCAGAACGACTTCAACTCGAGATCGAGTCCGGCGAGATCCCACTCGTCGTCGGCGACGCTCGCGCAGTGCGTCTCGAGCAGCGCATCGATCGCATCTTCGAGGTAGTCCATCGCTGCGGCCTTGAGGTCTGCTCCGGCGAGGATCTGGTCGCGGCGCTGGTAGATCACCTTGCGTTGTTCGTTCATCACCTCGTCGTACTTCAGGACGTTCTTGCGGATCTCGCCGTTGCGCTGCTCGACGGTGGTCTGGGCGCGCTCGATGGCCTTGGTGACCATCTTGGCTTCGATCGCCTCGTCGTCGGGCAGGGCACGACCCATCACCCAACTGAGGGCGCCGGTGGCGAACAGCCTCATCAGTTCGTCGTCGAGGCTGAGGTAGAACCTGCTCTCGCCCGCGTCTCCCTGGCGACCGGAACGACCACGCAGCTGGTTGTCGATTCGGCGGCTCTCGTGGCGCTCGGTGCCGAGCACGTACAGACCGCCGAGCTCGCGAATCACGTCGCCCTCGGCTTGGCACTGCAGCTTGAACTGCTCGAGCAGCTGACCGTACCGGGCCAATGCCGTCGCCCGCTCGGCCGCGAACTCCTCGGTGACCACGGCGGGCAACTCGAAGTCCTCGACCAGCAGTTCGAGTGCGAACCCCTCTTTGGCGACCTCTTGGCGAGCGAGGCCTTCAGGGTTGCCACCGAGCATGATGTCGACGCCTCGACCGGCCATGTTGGTCGCGACTGTGACGGCATGCTTGCGACCTGCCTGTGCGACGATCTGGCCCTCGCGCGCATGCTGCTTCGCGTTCAGGACCTCGTGGGCGATACCCCGCTTGTCGAGCATCCGC
>JAYUSX010000483.1:0-6855 GCA_043755475.1 Actinomycetota bacterium | reverse complement strand
TGGTCGCACGTGGGTCGAGCTGCCCCGCAAGGGCAAGACGACGCCGCTGAACCCCTGATCGTCGCACAGTTCTGTGTGCCGTTCGTGATGGGTCTTGTCGGCGTGGGTGTTGCAGCTGACACCCCGATCGGCCCGAATCGCCGGTGGGCTGCCCCGAGGCGGCCGGATACGATGGCTGCATGAGTTCGACCTCGTCCGATTCCTCACCTTCCGGATCGAAAGGCACCTACCGGGTCAAGCGCGGCCTGGCCGAGATGATGAAGGGCGGCGTCATCATGGACGTCGTCACGGCAGAGCAGGCCAAGATCGCCGAGGACTCGGGCGCATGCGCTGTCATGGCACTCGAGCGCGTGCCGGCCGACATCCGCCGCGACGGTGGCGTGGCCCGGATGAGCGATCCCGACATGATCGAGAGCATCAAGGCCGCCGTCACGATTCCGGTGATGGCCAAGGCGCGCATCGGTCACTTCGTCGAAGCTCAGATCCTCGAGGCGCTCGGTGTCGACTACGTCGACGAGAGCGAGGTGCTCACCCCCGCCGACGAGACGCACCACATCGACAAGTTCGCGTTCACCGTCCCGTTCGTGTGCGGTGCGACCAACCTCGGCGAAGCCCTGCGTCGCATCAGCGAGGGCGCTTGCATGATCCGCTCGAAAGGCGAGGCGGGCACCGGCAACATCGTCGAGGCCGTCCGTCACCTCCGCAACATCATCGGCGACATCCGCAAGATCACCCAGGCCGACTCGGCCGAGCTGTTCCAGTGGGCCAAGCAGTTGCAGGCTCCGCTGCCGCTCGTCCAGGAGATCGCCGAGACCGGCTGGTTGCCCGTGCCGCTGTTCTGCGCAGGAGGCATCGCCACCCCCGCCGATGCGGCGCTCGCCATGCAGCTCGGCGCACAAGCGGTGTTCGTCGGTTCGGGCATCTTCAAGAGCGACGACCCGATGCCGCGTGCCAAGGCGATCGTCGAGGCCACCACTCATTTCCGCGACCCGCACATCCTTGCGAAGGTGAGCCGAGGTCTCGGAGCGCCCATGACCGGCATCGGCATGGACGAGATCAATCAGCGATACGCCGAGCGTGGCTGGTAGCCGATCGTGACGATCTCGTCCGGGGAGCGGCCCCCAGGTGAACGGTCGCATGTCTGCCCAGCTGCGCCCCGACTCGGCTGATCACCGGTCCGACGCGTCCGCGAACACGGGACGGCCCACGATCGGGGTGCTGGCCCTGCAGGGTGCCTTCGAGGCCCATCAGCGAGCGTTCGACGAGCTCGGTTCCCTGACACGACAGGTGCGGACACCCGCCGACCTGGCGGCGGTCGATGCGCTCGTGATGCCCGGCGGTGAGAGCACCACGATGTCGCGCCTCCTGCACACCGCTGGGTTGGTCGTCCCGCTCGCTGCCCGGCTCGCGTCGGGGATGCCCGTGTTCGGCACCTGCGCCGGCATGATCCTGCTCGCCGCCGAGGTCCTCGACGGACGGCCCGACCAACTCACGCTCGGCTCGATCGACCTGTCGGTGCGGCGCAACGGATACGGCCGCCAGATCGACAGCTTCGAGGCCGACATCGACGTGGCGGGCCTTGCCGATCCGTTCCACGTTGTCTTCATCCGGGCGCCGAAGGTCGAGCGGTGCGGTCCGGCGGTCGAGGTGCTCGGCTGGCTCGGCGATGTGCCCGTGCTCGCCCGGCAGGCCCACGTGCTCGTCGCCTCGTTCCACCCCGAACTGACGACGGATCGGCGCGTGCACGCGATGTTCCTCGACATGGTCCATACTTCCGCGGCTACGGCCGCCTGAGCGCACCCGCTCAGCTCACACTCGGAGACAGAGATGTCCGGTCACTCCAAATGGGCAACGATCAAGCACAAGAAGGGCGCGGCCGATGCCAAGCGCGCCAACATCTTCGCCAAGTTGGCTCGCCAGCTCGAGGTCGCGGCGCGCGACGGGGGTGGCGATCCGTCGACCAACGCCACGCTGCGCACGATGGTGCTGAAGGCCAAGGCGGCGTCGATGAACAACGACCTGATCGACCGTGCCATCAAGCGGGGCACCGGCCAGACCGACGGGGGCACGTATGAGAGCATCACCTACGAGGGATATGCCCCGGGTGGCGTCGGCCTTCTCGTCGACGTGCTCACCGACAATCGCAATCGCAGCAGCGCCGACGTTCGCAACATCTTCTCGAAGCTCGGAGGCTCGCTCGCCGAACCGGGGGCGGTCGGCTGGCAGTTCAACCGGAAGGGCGTGATCCTCGCGACGGGCCCCGAGGACGATGTGATGATGGCAGCCCTCGAAGCGGGAGCCGAGGACGTGGCTGCCGACGGTGAGGGTTTCCGCATCACATGCCCGCCGTCGGACGTGTACGAGGTGCGCGATGCGCTCGAAGCTGCAGGCCTGACGGTCGTCTCCGCCGAATCGACAATGGTGTCATCGACGGTGATCGAGGTGAGCGATCTCGAAGATGCCAAGAAGATCCTCCGCATCGTCGATGCGTTGGAGGACAATGATGACGTGCAGGACGTCTACGGCAACTTCGACATCAGCGATGAACTCATGGAAGCGGTCGGCTGATGAGCATCAACGTGGGCGATCAGGCGCCGGACTTCACCCTGCCCGCTACCGGTGGTCACGACGTGTCGTTGCACGACTTCGCCGGACGGCCGGTCGTGCTCGTCTTCTATCCAGGTGACGACACGCCGGTCTGCACCAAGCAGCTCAACAGCTACAACGACGAGCTCGGCCAGTTCGAGGCCCTCGATGCCCAGGTGCTGGGCATCTCGGCGCAGGGCCTCGACAGCCACGAGAAGTTCTCGGGCAAGCACGGGTTCAAGTTCCCGCTGTTGGCCGACACCGACAAGAAGGTCGCCGGGCTGTTCGGCACGCTCGGCCCGATCGGGTTCCCGCGGCGCAGCGTGTTCATCATTGACGCCAGCGGCACGGTGCGGTACGCCCATCGCGCCATCGCCGGACTCACGTATCGCCCGGTGAGCGAGCTGGTCGAGGTGCTCAACAAGCTCTCGTGAGATGCCCGACGACGGCACCGCGCGCTGCTACAGTCGTACGCGTGTTCGCCTCGCAGGTCCTCGTTCCGGCAGTTTCGGCAGTTTCGGCAGTTTCGGCAGGTCCTCGGGTTCCCGTGTCCGGTGCGGTCGGTCGATGACGGCCCGTGCGACGATCCGGGTGCTCGGAATCGACCCGGGTCTCACGCGCTGCGGGTACGCGGTGATCGAGTCCAGCGGATCGCGAGTGGTGCGAGCTCTGTCGCTCGGTGTGCTGCGCACCCCGCCCAGTTCGCCTCTGCCGCAACGCCTGGCCGAGTTAAAGGGTGAGTTGGCGGCGCTGATCGCCGAGTTCGCGCCGCACGCGGTGGCGGTCGAGCAGGTGTTCTTCCAGGTGAACGTGCGCACGGCGATGAGCGTCGGGCAGGCGAGCGGCCTTGCGCTCGCCGAGGCGGCGGCTGCCGGCTGTGACGTGGTGCAGTACACGCCGAACCAGGTGAAGAACGCGGTCGCCGGGTGGGGCGGTGCCGACAAGGCGCAGGTCCAGAAGATGGTGCAGGCGCGCCTCGGGCTCGCATCGGTGCCCGAGCCGCCCGACGCAGCCGATGCGGCCGCGTTGGCGCTGTGCCACCTGGCCATGGCCCCGATGGCAGCACAAGTAGCAGCTCATACCGCGGCTCGGGTGGCCGCATCGAGTGCAGGACGGTGAGGAGAACACGATGATCGGATCACTACGGGGCACGGTGCTGGAGCGTTCGGCCGACACCACGGTGCTGGTGGAGGTGGCAGGCATCGGGTACTTCGTCTCGGTGACGCCGCGCACCTTGGCCGAGCTCGAGCCGTCGTCACCGGTCTTCCTCTACATCCATCACCACATCCGTGAAGATGCGCAGACCCTGTACGGGTTCCGTCATCGCGACGAGCGAGCGACGTTCGAGATCCTCATCGGCACGCACGGCATCGGACCCGCGATGGCGATGGCGATCCTCGGCACGCACGCGCCATCGGCGCTGGTCGACATCGTGGCCACCAGCGACATGGGCGCGCTCACGCTGGTTCCGGGTGTCGGGAAGAAGTCGGCCGAGCGATTGCTCATCGAGCTCCGCAACCGGATGAGCCTGCCGATGCTCGATCCCGTCGGGCTCGGTGGTGGCGCGGGCGGTGCCACCAGCGTGGTGAGCGATGTTCGTGAGGCGCTCGCGGGCCTGGGCTACGGCCCCGACGAGGTGCGCGACGTGCTGCGCGAGTTGCCGTCCACCGGCGATGCGTCCACCTTGCTGCGCGATGCGCTGAAGCTGTTGGGGGCAAAGCGTGCGTGAGGAGTTCATCGACCCATTGGCCACACGTCCGGTCGATCCTCGACCCGTCGACCCTGGACCAATCGACGATGCCGACCAGGTCGACGATGTCGGCCTGCGCCCGAAACGGCTGTCGGAGTTCGTCGGACAGAGCGAGCTGAAAGAACACCTCACGATCGTTCTCGAAGCGGCGACCAAGCGAGGTCAGCCGGCAGACCACATCCTGTTGGCGGGCCCGCCGGGTCTGGGCAAGACCTCCATGGCGGGCATCGTCGCGGCCGAGATGGGTGTGCATCTCCTCATCACGTCGGGCCCGGCGCTCGAACGGGCGGGTGACCTCGCGGCCATCCTGACCAAGCTCGAGGAAGGCGACGTGCTCTTCATCGACGAGATCCACCGGCTCTCTCGTGCGGTCGAGGAGATCCTGTACCCCGCGATGGAGGACTTCCAGCTCGACATCGTCGTCGGCAAGGGCCCGGCGGCATCCAGCATCCGGCTCACGCTGCCGCCGTTCACGCTGATCGGCGCCACCACGCGCACGGGCATGATCACCGGTCCGCTCCGTGACCGTTTCGGCCTGGTCGCCCGGCTCGACTACTACACCGACGACGAGCTCGAGGCGATCGTGATGCGCGCGGCGGGCATCCTGCACGTCGACATCGACATCGAAGGCGCTTGGGAGATCGCCAGGCGCTCGCGTGGCACCCCACGTATCGCCAACCGCCTGCTGCGTCGTGTGCGCGACTACGCCGAGGTGCGCGGCGACGGCACCATCAGCGAGGCGACGGCGAAGAAGGGTCTCAAGCTGTTCGGCGTCGACGAGCTCGGCCTCGACAAGGTCGACCGAGCGATCCTCAACGCGATCTGCGTGCAGTTCAACGGCGGACCCGTGGGCCTCAGCACCGTGGCGATCAGCGTGGGGGAGCAGCCCGAGACCGTCGAGGACATGTACGAACCGTTCCTCATCCAACAAGGCATGATCGCTCGCACACCGCGAGGACGTGTGGCGATGCCTGCCGCATGGGCGCACCTCGGTCTTGCCCTGCCGCCCGATCGCGGTGGCCTCCCCAGCCTGTTCGACTGACGATCAGGGCTCGGCCCGTGAGCGCCACCCGCAGAAGCTGCGGGTGCGGCTCACGGACTCGCCCCGTCAGGCGTGTTCGGTGAGGAAGCTCATCGTCTTGGCCCAGGCGCTCTTGGCCGCGTCGGCGTTCCAGAACATCTCGCTCTCGTGGTTGTCGAATGCGTGACCTGCGTCTTCGACGTTGAGGAAGAACCCGTCGCGCCCGGCGATCGCCGCGGCCACGGCATCGACGCCATCGTTGGGGATGTAGGCGTCGGCGTTGCCGAAGTGGAACAACGTGGGGCACGTGACCTGGTCGATCATGCCGATCATCCCGGGCACACCCGAGCCGTAGTAGCTGACGCAGCACGACGGCTCGCCGGCGGCCGCGACGGCCCATGCCAGCGTGCCGCCCAAGCAGAAGCCCATCACGGCGGGAGCCTTCGCGGTCTCGGCGAGACCGGCGAGACCGGCGAGTGAGGAAAGCGCCGCAACGCAGTCGGAGATCGCTTGCGGGAAGTCGAGCTGGCCCACCTTCTCGATCGACGCGCCCAGGCCGGCCTCGGTGTGGTCGCTCGCCCAGTTGGGCGCGAACCGCCAGAACACGTCCGGCGCGCCCACCACGTAACCGGCAGCAGCGAGTCGCTCGGCGACGGCAGTGATGTAGGGGCCGACGCCGAAGATCTCCTGGATCAGCAGCACCGAACCGATGGCACGCCGACCAGCGGGCGGGTCCCACACGAAGAGGGACATCGATCCTTCAGCTCCGGCTCCGCCGCAAGCAACATGTTCTGTGCGCATGCGTGCATCGTCGCACACCGGGTTCCGAGCGTTGCGTACCGTGCCGAGGCGTCCGACCAGCCGTCCGACCAGGCGTCCGACCGGATGTCGAACCCAGACGTCTCGGTACCCCCGATCGATGCTCGACGGTGGCCGTCACGCTCGACTCGTCGGGGGTCGGCCGTAGCCTGGTGCGGCCATGCGACTGGACGACTTCCACTACGACCTTCCCGAGGAGTTGATCGCGCAGGTGCCGGTCGAGCCGCGTGATTCGGCTCGGCTCCTGGTGGATCGTGGCGGTGCAGAACCCGATCACCGCCACGTCCGCGACCTCACCGACGAACTCCGCGAAGGCGATCTGCTGGTCGTCAACGACTCGAAGGTGATCCCCGCGCGGCTGCGGGTGCGACGCCACAGCGGCGGCGCGGCCGAGGTGCTGTTGCTCGAGCCGCTCGACGTCGAGCGCCGTCGTTGGGAAGCCATGGTGCGCCCGGCGCGCAAGCTGAAGGTGGGCGAGCGGCTCGTCACCGAGGCAGGCCACGATCTGATCGAGATCGGCCGCCGGACCGACGCCGGCGACACCACCGAGGTGACGATCCTGGGTGACGGAGATGCCCTCGAGATCCTGGCCCGATTCGGCGAGATGCCGCTCCCGCCCTACATCACCACCCCGCTGGAGCGCCAGGAGCGGTATCAGACGGTGTACGCCGCCGAGCCG
>JAYUSX010000482.1:0-6884 GCA_043755475.1 Actinomycetota bacterium | reverse complement strand
GACGTTGCCGGTGATCGTCGTGTACTCACCAGGCGGCAGGTGGGCCGGGCGCACCTCATAGCGGTGACCGACCTCTTCGGTCGTCTCACCGTAGTGATAACCCGCCAGGAACGCGGCCCGGTTCGATTGTCGCACGAGATCGGTCTTGGCGAATCGGTCGTCGATCCACTCGAGCGTTGCTTCCGTCGGCCGCGAGTACATGAAGCTCACGAGGCCGAGCGCGAAGAAGTTCTTCGATCGATCCGCATCGCGCGCCTTCACGCCGAGTGGGATCGCGGCGTCCTTGGTGAGCGTGGTCATCGGCACCTTGATCACGCGGTATCCGTTCAGCGATCCATCGTCGAGCGGGTTGGTCGTGTAGTCGGCCTTGTCGAGGTTGCGCTCGTCGAAGGTGTCGACGTTGAGGATCAGCGTGCCGCCGGGCATGAGCCGATCGAGGTCGGCCTTCAGCGCTGCCGGGTTCATCGCGACCAGCACACCCGGCGCATCGCCAGGGGTGGTGATGTCGTGGTCGCTGATGTGCACCTGGAAGCTCGAGACGCCGTTGATGCTTCCCGCGGGCGCCCGGATCTCGGCCGGGTACTCCGGCAAGGTGGACAGGTCGTTGCCGAACACGGCGCTGGCCGAGGTGAATCGGTCGCCGGTGAGCTGCATGCCATCACCGGAGTCGCCGGCGAACCGGATCACGATGTGGTCGATCTGTTCGGCGTCAGAGGCCGCCGCGTCCCGATCAACGATGTCGGTCATGTTCCCGCTCCCCCTCGAAGCCGAACTGACGTCATGTTGTCCTGCGCGTGCCGTGAGCCGTGCAGGGCCACTGCTGTGACGACGGTCGAGCGTCGGTGCCCGGCCGCGATCGGAACGTACCACCACACACCCCGGTCGACGTGACATGGAGCCCAGGTGCGAGGAGTCGGCCGTTCGGCTCTTCATCCGAGGCGCGAGCATCGCGCCTGGCAGCGATGCGAGTTGTTCTCGGTGCCACCCCGCGCGGGCAGTCGCCGCGTAGCATGTTGCAGTCGGCGGACAGCGGACAATCTCGTGTCGCTGTCCGTTCGATCGTCTTGGCGGACGGGACAGGGGGCGATTGAGGAATGCGAAAGCTGGCGATGACCGTGGCCTTCGGGCTGGTCGCTCTGGTCGTGGCGATGGCTCCGTCACCGGCACCTGCTTCCGCGGCTCCCGAGACCGCGCGCTACGTGTCCGTCGCGCCGTGTCGACTGCTCGACACGCGTGTCCCCGGTGGCTATCTCCGTCTCACACCGCACATCGCGCGGGTTCGTACTGCTGGCCGGTGCGGCATCGGCGCCGATCCGATGGCGCTGGCAGTGTCGGTCGTGATGGTCGACGCGGGTTCGGCCGGCTTCCTCGGCCTGTTCCCAACGGGGTCCACGCGACCCAATGCATCGATGCTGAACTTCTCGAAAGGACAGGTGCGCTCGAACGCTGCGATCGTTCGGGTGAACCGCGACGGAAGCTTCGACGTGTACCAGTCCACCAGCGGCGCCATCGTCATCGACGTGATGGGATGGTTCGACGCTGCCGAAGTTGCATCCGCCGGCCGATTCGTGCCGATGGCGCCGACGCGTGTGCTCGACACCCGCGCATCGGTGATCGTGCGGCCAGGCGGGTCGGTCACGGTGCCGCTCCCCGGTGGTGTGGCCGCCGATGCAATCGCCCTGTCGTTGAACATCACGGTCACCGAAGCGACGGGTCCTGGGTTCGTTTCCACCCACGCGGTCGGCACACCTCGGCCTGATGCCTCGGTGCTCAACCTCGACGCGGCCGGCCAGACGCGCGCCGCTGGAGGAATCCACACCGTGGGCCCCGGTGGACTCTCGATCTACCTGTCCGCCGGAGGACATGTTGTCGTCGACGTCACGGGCTGGTTCACCGGCGCATCGGCCCCGGTGTCGACGGAGGGGATGTTCACACCGATCGACCCGACGCGCCTGCTCGACACGCGGTCGCTCAGCCCGCTCGGACTGAACGTGCCGGTGATGCCTGGGGGCAGAGTGACGATCCCGTCACCCACCTCGGGGGCGACGACGTTGGCGTTCAACATCACGTCTGTCGACGGCGTCGCCGGTTTCGTCACCGCGTTCCCCGCGGGTCACCGTCGCCCCGAGAGCTCGACCCTGAACCCGGCCGGAGCCGGTGACGTCGTCGCGAACTTCGCGATCGTGCCGTCGACCGATGCGGGGCTCGAGATGTTCAGCCTGCAGACCACACACCTGCTCGTCGACCTCGCCGGCACCTTCTCGGCCGCGCTGCTGGAGAGTGAGACGCCTCGCGTCGAACCCCCGGCCACGACCACCACCACCACGACCGGTCCACCGACGACGAGTCCGCCGACGACGGCAACAACGACCACCACCACCACGACCGCTCCACCGACGACGACGGGTCCGCCCACCACCATCTCACCGCCGGGCACCCGCGGCATCGTGTACCTCACCTTCGACGACGGTCCGCAACCTTCGACCACGACCGCGACGATGAACCTGCTCGAGCAGCACGGCATCCGCGGCACGTTCTTCATCCAGGGTGACCACACCAACCAACTCCCCTCGATCGTCGCCTCGATCCGCAACCGCGGCCACGCGATCGGCAATCACACGTTCGATCATCGAGACCTGCGCACGCTCACGAATACGCAGATCCTCGACGAACTGCGGTCCACGCAGACCGCCATCGCGAATGCCACGGGCGGATACCGGCCTCGTTGCATGAGACCACCGTTCGGCTACATCGATCCGAACTCGGGGCCGGTGGTCACCCCGATGAACACGAACGTGCGCAACCTCATCAACGGAGAAGGCCTCGCGATCACGATGTGGACCCACGACACCAACGATTGGCGCACCAGCACCACGTCGGTGTCGCAGATCATCGCGGTCCTGAACGCACTGCCCAGCGGAGCTGGCAACGTGTCGAACGTGTTGATGCACGACTTCGCACCGAACACGCTGACGGCGCTGCAGCAGTGGTTGCCGGCCAACATCAATCGCTACGACTTCCGCGTCGTTCCCACCTGTTGAGCACGTGTGACCGCGCTCGGCGACGCCTGTCCCGCTCCCGCGTAGGTCATTCGAATCATCGAGGCTCGATCGGCTGACATCTCCCGGAATCGTTCCTACCGTCGCGCATTCATCGATTCGATGGGAGCGTGGGTTGGTCGGGCGGACGGCGGTGGGAATGTGTGCGGTGGCGTTGCTGGCGATCGCCGGCACGGCCGTCGCTGATCCGCACTCGAGCGGCGCGGCGGGTGGCGTGACCGCCGACGCAGTCGGAGCGCACCTCGTGTCGGTGCAGCCCTGCCGTCTGGCCGACACCCGCACGGGAGCGGGGTTCACGCGGCTCGACGCGACCACGCTGCGCGTGCGCGTCGCCGGACGATGCGGCCTACCCGACGCTCCCGCCGCCGTGGCATTGAGTGCCGTGTCGGTGAATGCAAGGACCTCAGGCTTCCTCACGATGTACCCCTCCGGCATCCTGCGGCCGCTGGCCTCGAACCTCAACTATCGAGTCGGCCAGATCCGATCGAACGCGGCGATCACTCGTGTGGGTGAGGATGGGTCGATCGACGTGTACACGACGAGCGGCGACGTGGTCCTCGACACCTCGGGTGCCTTCGTGCATGTGGGCCCGGTCAGCGCAGGCCGGCTGACGCCCGTGGCGCCGCGCCGCATCCTCGACACGCGCAACGGCAACCCGGTCGCACCCGGAGGCACGGTCACGATCCCGCTCCCGGCCGATGCACCACCGGACGCAACCGCACTGTCGTTGGTGGTCACCGTGACCGAGTCGTCCGGCGCCGGCTTCGTGACCACGTATCCGGCGAGAACGACCCGACCTCTTGCATCGATCCTCAACGTCGACTCCCGAGGCCAGACCCGTGCGGCGGGCGGCATCCACAGCGTCGGGCCCGCGGGTCTGACGATCTTCGTGTCCAGCGGCGGGCACGTGATCGTCGACATCACCGGCTGGTTCACCGGCGCCTCGGCGGTGGTGGGCAGCCGCGGCACGTATCAGCCGGTCGACCCGCGTCGGCTGCTCGACACCCGGGAGCCGCGCACGGTGGAGAGCGCAGTCTCCACAGCCCCGCTCAGAAGTGGTGAGACGGTGAACGTGGCGTCCGCTCAGGCGATGACGATGGCGATGACGATCACGTCCGTCGACGCCGAACCCGGGTTCATCACCGTCCATCCAGCCGCCACCGAGCGACCCGTGGCCTCGGTGCTGAACCCTGCCGGCGGCGGCGATGTCGTGGCCAACTTCGGCATCGTTCCCACCAGCGACGCTGGCCTTTCGGTGTACAGCCAACGCTCAGGCCACGTAGTGGTCGATCTCGCAGGTTGGTTCACCACGATCGAACAACAGCCGCCCCCACCGTCGTCCACGTTCCAGACGACCACAGTGCCGGGGACCACCACGACGACGGCTCCCTCCTCCGCCTCGACGACGACGACCACGACCGTGCCCACGACGACATCGACGACATCCACGACCGTGCCCGTGACGACCACATCGACACCGACCACGACCACCACGACCACCGTGCCGGTGGCCACGACGACGACCACGACACCTGACGACTCCACCTCGACGACGTCCACTTCACCGACGACGACTTCACCGACGACGACTTCACCGACGACGACTTCACCGACGACGACTTCACCGACGACGACCTCGACGACGACGACCTCGACGACGTCGACGACGACCACCACCACCACCACCCTCGCGAGCAACCTTCCCATCGTGTATCTCACGTTCGACGATGGGCCCGAGCCCGTGCTGACCCAGCAGCTCCTGAGCGTTCTCGCGAGCCATGGCGTGAAGGCGACGTTCTTCCTGGTGGGTGATCACGTCACGTCGTCGCCGGCGGTCGCCGCGCAGACGTTGGCCGCAGGCCACGCGATCGGCAACCACACTCGAACGCATCCCGATCTTCGGACGCTCACCGATGGCCAGATCCTGCAACAGCTCAACGACACGACCGCCGCCATCCTGAGCGCGACCGGTCACCAGGTGAGGTGCATGCGGCCACCGTACGGCTACGTCGACCCCGCCAACGGCCCGGCGGTCACACCGATGAACACCAACGTGCGCAACGTGATCAACAGCACGGGCCTCACGATCGAGCTGTGGACCCTCGACACGCGCGACTTCGAATCGGGCGCGACACCGGCGAGCATCACCAACAGGTTCAATCAGCTGCCCACTGCGCCGGGTTCTGTGTCGAACGTGCTGATGCACGACTGGGTGCCGGCCACCACCGCCGCAGTCGAGCAGTGGCTCGGCACCCATGCCGACCAGTTCGAGTTCCGCACGTTGCCCAACTGCTGATGGGTGTCCGACCCGAGCGTGACCATCGTGTGACGGTGCCCGCGCGTTGCATGCTCCCTGACGTCGCCGGAGGCGGACGATCACCCAGGCTCACGTGTCGAACCCGGCGACGCCTCTCCCGCGTGGCCAGGCCGACCCGTGACCCGATCAGCGGGTCATCATCGGATCAGGGCGTCGACTGACTCGTGGGCTGCAGTTCCGCCTGACCGACGGGACGACTGGGCCGCCCGACCGCCCAGAGCGCCATGCCCCCGGCCATCACGAAGGCAGCTGCGAGGAGCGACGGCCACCATGACGAGCCCGTGGCAGGAAGCAGGCCACTGGCACCGGCGGTGCCGTTCACGCCGGCTGCGGCAGCTGCCGAGGAGATGCACCGACCGTTGCGAAGCACGTAGCCGGTGGGCACCGAGGTCTGCACACCGGCGAGGTTCGAGCAGACATCAGCCGGCGCAACGACCGGCGTGGATCCGGGCGACGTGGTGGTCGGTTCCGGCGTGGCCGACGCCGGCGTGCACGTGGTGCCGGCGGATACGTAGCCGGCTGGCACCGCGGTCTGGATGCCGTCGATGTTGGCGCAGACATCGGCTGCCGGTGCCGTCGTGGTGGGAGCGGCAGGGGCGGTCGTCGTCGTGGTGGTCGGCGCCGGGCACGGTGTGGTGGGGCGGGACACCGACCCGACGTCCGTCTCGAAGTTGCCCGAAGGCACCCACGAGCTGGTGACCGAGATGGTGGCGGTGGCGCCGGTGTAGCCGGTTCCGGTTCCGGTGGCGGATTGGCCCGGCGAGAGCGGTCCAACAGGGCTGAGCGCGATCGAGCTCGTGAGCGTGGCAGTGGATCCGATGGCCCACGATTCGTTGGGCACCACGACGGTCCACGTGACCGAGTACGTGCCGTTGGCGGCCAGACACGAGGCAACCCCGGTGATGTCGGTGTGGAAGGCGGCCGCGCTGCCCGGCATCACCGCCACTGCTGTTGCGGCGGCGACGAACGGGAGGACGAGTTTGAGTCGGGAGAGGCTCTTCATGGCCACGAGACCGTAGTGAATTCCCTCGCGCGAGCCATGGATGCCCCGTGACGACAGGTGGCCGACGGACCATTGCGCGCTGGGTCGAGGGTTGCGTCGCGCGCTGGGCGATACGGTGCCCCACGAATGACAGACGAGCCCGACCACTCCGCCGACCGCGACGCTGACCGTCACCTCGACGGAGGCAATCTCGATCGGTCACCCTCGAAGATGAACCCGTGGGTCGAATGGATCGTGGTGATCGTGGTTGCGATCGCCTCGGCGTTGCTGGTGCGCGCCTACGTGGTGCAGCAGTTCGCCGTCGAAGGCGAGAGCATGTTGTCGACGTTGCACGACGGTGACCGAGTGCTCGTCAACCGATTGAGCTACCGGTTGCACGACCCACGCCGTGGTGACGTCGTGGTGCTGCAACGCTTCGACGGCAACGCCACCGAGCGCGATCTCATCAAGCGCGTGATCGGGCTGCCGGGCGAGACGGTCGAGGTGCGCGACTGCGTGGTCTACA
>JAYUSX010000481.1:0-2764 GCA_043755475.1 Actinomycetota bacterium | reverse complement strand
TCTGACCAGCGAGGCGTTGATCGACAGATCGACGCCTCACCCGACAGTCAACGCCGTCGCTGGACGACCTCGAACGCAGGAGCACCACGAGACACATGTCAGACACCGCAACCACACTCGCCGGCATCGGTCAGGCCAGAGGCGGCCGTCGCCCGAAGGGCGAGCCGAAGCTGTACGACTTCCGACGTCAGAGCACCTTGTCGAGGGAGCACGTGCGCACGATGCAGATCGTGCAGGAGACGTTCGCGCGCGGGTTCTCGACCATGCTCGCCTCGCAGTTGCGCAGCGTGACCCAGGTGACGATCCAGTCGGTCGAGCAACGTTCCTACGACGAGTACATCCGCGATCTCGCCAATCCCAACCTGATCACGATGCTCAGCCTCGAACCGTTGATCGGTGCCGCGATCTTCCAGCTGCCGCTCGAGATCGCGTTCTGTGCGATCGAGCTGATGATGGGCGGCGCCGGACATCTCGAGCACCCGGCTCGCCCCCTCACCGAGCTCGAGCTCCAACTCATCCGCGGCATCCTCGAACGGGCGCTGCCGGAGATGCGTTATGCCTTCGAACCGGTCGTCGCCACCGACCCGAAGATCATGAGCCAGGAGTCGAACCCTCAGTACGCGCAGATCGCTGCGCCGACCGACATGGTGATCGTGGTGTCGTTCGACATCCGTATCGAGAACATCGCCGGCACAGCCACGTTGTGCATCCCGTTCTCGAGCCTGCAACCGCATCTCGAGGCACTGTCGGCCACCTCCCTGTACGGCAGCCAGTCGCTGCACAACATGGCCGAGACCCGCGAGCGGCTGCAGGAACACCTCGGCGAGACGTCGGTGACGGTGTCGGCGCGGTTCCGCCAGATCGAGATGACGGCGAACGAGATCGTGCAACTGCGAATCGGTGACATCATCCCGCTCAGCCACGCACTCGACGAGCCGCTCACCTTGGTGGTCGGTGAGACGCCGACGCACCGCGCCCGCATCGGTCGCAAGAACCGACGGTTGGCCATGCTGATCGACAGCAAGGCCGACCCGTTGTCGACGGTTCAACCGACGAGGCCACTGATGCTGACCAAGCACGCCAGCCACTGACCGGCCGCTGACCGGCCGCTGACCGGCCATGACAGGCCGAGGCGACCTGCCTGACAGATCGCGGTCGCCTCGCACAGTCCTTCTCATCCAGAGCTCATCCGGGCGAGATCCAGACGGGCACCGCAAGGTGCTCGGGACCTGTGACCCGGGCCTCACGGCGAAACAGGAGTTGACGTGACGGACACCGCTACCTCGCGGGCGAGTTTGATCGCCGGCATCGAAGCCGCTGCACTCGTGCTTGCGCAGAAACTCGGCCTCGGTGATGAGTCGCGATCGAGCGACGACTGGCCGATCGACGATGGCGATGCCGTCCTCAGCATGCCGTTCGAGGGGGATCCGACGAGTTCGCTCGTGCTGGCCGTGAACGACGAAGTGGCCGAGAGACTGCTCGCCAACCCTTCGCTCCTGAACGACACCTTTACGGAGGCCACCGAGGCGATCAACACCGCCGCCGGCACGGTGCTCCAGTCCACGCCCGTCGTGAAGGTCGAGGTGATGGCGCCGTCGTTCATCGCCGAGATCCTCGACAACGGATCGCTCACCGCACTCGCCGGTGTCACGCTGCCCATGGAGCAGCCGGCCCGCGAGGCGGAACCGCAACCTGTCGCCGAGGCATTCGAACCGGCACTGCTCGACGTTGGCCAGGGTTTGAGCGGGCTGCTCGGCGGATCGGTGCCGGCCTCGTCGCTGAGCGTCCTCCACGATGTGGAGCTGGTCGTGACCGCCGAGCTCGGCCGAACCACGATGCCCGTGCGCGACCTGCTCGGTCTCGCGCCCGGCATGGTGGTCGAGATCGATCGCGCCGCTGGATCCCCCATTGATCTGTTGGTGAACGGACGCAAGATCGCCGCTGGGGAGGTGGTGGTGATCGACGAAGAGTTCGGCATTCGGATCACCGAGATCGCTCCGACCGGCGAGCACTCGCGATGACCGACGTCAGCTTCGTGGACCTCGTGGTCCGAATGCTCGTGTCGCTCCTGGTGGTGCTCGGGCTGATGTTCGGCGCGTACTGGATCATCCGGAAGCGGCAGGGCTTCGGTCCGATCGGCTCACCGAGTCCGCGACGCGGTGCCGCCGGCGGTGGTTCGACGGGGCTGCGCGGCCTCGTCCGGCAGAGCGCACAGGGGCGTCGCGATGGCCGGGGCGGTCTGGGAGGCCTCGCCGGCGGCAATCAGCGCGCCGCAGGGAATCGTCGTGGTCTGCGCGTGCTCGGTCGCGTCGGTGTGGGCCGCACCACACAGGTCGTGGCCGTGCAGTTCGCGGAGCGCGTCTTCCTGCTCGCTGCCTCCGATCAGGCCGCGCCCGCCGTGCTGGCCGAGTTGGATCTCGCCGAGTGGCTCGCTGCGACGGACGCGAACGAACCTGGCTACGGTTCGTCGGCCACCGCTTCGGTGGTGCGCGAGCCCATCGATCGGACGACGGCTCGGCCCAGCAGCCTGATCGAGTCGCTGCGGGAAGCGACGACCCGGCGTGGGTGATCGGAGCGTCAACACCTCTGGCTCGGCGGCCACGTCGTGGTGTCGTCCGCGTCGGCTGATCGTCGTGGCCCTCGTCGCGATGGTGACGTCCGGTCTGGCCATGTTCCTCGCACCCGCGTCTGCCTCGGCTGGACCCGTCGGTGCCGGGATGGTGTCGGCCGCGCCTTCGCCGCCGGAGGTCCCCGAACTGCCCGA
>JAYUSX010000480.1:0-18352 GCA_043755475.1 Actinomycetota bacterium | reverse complement strand
CACTGGGGTCCGATCTTCTTCCAGTTCTTCGGCCAGACCGAGGCGCCCATGGTGCTCACCCACCTGAAGAAGCGCGAGCACGACCTGTCACGGCCCGAGCGACTTGCGTCGTGCGGCAAACCCGTGCCCTGGATGCACCTGGCGTTGCTCGGCCCCGATGGCGCCGAGGCCGCACCCGGTGAGTCCGGGGAGATCTGTGTGCGCGGCCCGCTCGTCATGAACGGCTACAAGGACCTCCCCGACGAGACCGCCGAGGCGCTGGCCGGCGGATGGCTGCACACGGGCGACGTGGGCCGCTACGACGACGAGGGCTACCTCTACATCGTCGATCGCACCAAGGACATGGTGATCACCGGAGGGTTCAACGTCTTCCCGCGCGAGGTCGAAGACGTGATCAGCTCGCACCCGGCGGTGTCGATGGTGATGGTGATCGGTGTACCCGACCCGAAGTGGGGTGAGGCGGTCAAGGCCGTCGTGGTCCTCGAGTCCGGCGCTGACGCCTCGGATGAGTTGACGCACGAAATCCAGCAACTGGTGAAGGACGCCAAGGGTTCGCAGCAGGCGCCGAAGTCGATCGACTACGTCGACTCGTTGCCGCTCACTCCGGTCGGCAAGCCCGACAAGAAGGCCGTTCGCGCACGGTACTGGGACGGAACGGGGCGGGCGGTCAGCTGACCACCCGCCCCGCTCACCTTCGTTCGCTCCCTCTCACGTTCACTACGTGATCAGGAGTGCCGACCGATCCTGCTGATCGGCACTCCTGACCTCGATTCCTCGATCAGGGGGCGATGCCCATGGCGAGGTTGCCGACGTCTTCGAACTCGGTCCCGAGCGGAACCACCTTGCCGTTGTCGAGCGCGCTGTAGGTCACGCTGCGGTTGAACAGGCGGTTGTAGCCCTCGAGGCCGTCGCTCCACTCCTTCGTGAAGTCGATCGGCGGCACCATGCCGTTCAGGTCGAGGTTGGTGGTCGTGTTGGCGGCCTCGTAGAACGACGCAGCCGTGATGTCACCATCGATGCCCTCTGCGATCTGCGTGAAGCCGACGAACGCCGCCCACGTGCCCATGCCACCCAGGCTGTTGAAGTCGTTCTTCTCCTGGTCGACACCGGCGGCGTCGAGCGCGCTGCGGTACTCGGCCCACGGCTCGGTCGAGATGTCGGGGTACATGCCGACGATGACGTCGCCGTCGGTCGCCTCCTCGTTGCCCTTGGCGGAGACGGCGTTGAGGTTGCCCTGCGGGCCGTACTGGCGGGCATCGGTACCCGACTGGGTCCACGCGGTGTTCCAGGTGATGTACGGCGTTTCGGAGATGACGGCGACGACGCAGTCGGCTCCGCTCGATGCCTGAGCGACCTCGGCCGAGTAGTCCTGGGCCGTCGGCGGCAGGATGACCGTGTCACCGAAGGTCTTGCCGAGCGCCTTCATTGCGTTCTCCATCGGCGGGAGGAACACCTGTGCACCGTCGATGATCACGGCGTTGATGTTCTCGCACCCGTCGTCGACGGCCTTCTTCACGGCGCCCACCGCGTACATCGGCTGGTTGCCGATGTTGAACGAGTACGGGCTGGTGAGCTCGGAAGGCGTGATCGGGCAGCAGGCGCCGAACCAGGTGATGCTCGACTCGCTGATGACCGGCACGATCGACTCGGCGAAGAAGGTGAACGATCCGACGATCGACACCATGCCCTCGTCGACGGCCTGGCGTGCACACGTGGTGGCGACCGCAGGGTCGAACTTCTCGTCGCACACCGTGACCTCGAGCGGGTGGCCGTTGATGCCGCCCTTCGCGTTGATGTAGTCGGCGTAGAGCGAGGCGGTGATCGAGATGTTCTCGTAGGTCGGCCCGGCGGCGTTGAGCGTCGTGACGGTCATGACCTTGATCGGGTCGCCGGTCGGTGCTTCGCCGGCGGCCTCGGTCGACGCCGATTCCGCCGCCTCCGTGGTCGCTGCGGAGTCGCCGCTGTCGGCTGCCTCGTCGTCGTCGCTGCCGCAACCGGCTGCGACGATCCCACACACCGCGACGGCCGCGAGGACGCGGCGCCACGAGGTGGACGTAGTCAGAGAGCCCATGAAATCCCCCAATATTGTCGATGACTCGCGGGCACCCCCTTGCACCTGCGAGGCACGCAGAGTACCACGCGGCTCACAAGATGGTCGACACTTACCTGAACGTGCGTTAAGGTGACGCGACTTTCGGGTGTGGCGCAGGGGGTGCGCACTCGGGATGGTCACCGAACTGGGGGATGATGAACGAGGTCGTCAAGTTCGCGCTGCTGGGGCTCGGTGTCGGCGCGCTGTATGCATTTGCGTCCCAGGGGCTGATCGTCATCTTCCGCGGCACGGGCGTGCTCAACTTCTCGCTGGGCGCCACGGCGATCGCCGGGGTGTACCTGCAGTGGGAACTGCAGTACGAGCAGGGGTTGCCCTTCCTCGTCGCCGCGGCGGCAGGTGTGGCGCTGTCGGCGTTGCTCGGTGCGCTCACGCACTGGGTGATCATGCGCCCGCTCCAACGCAAGCGCGCGAGCACGCTCGTGCAGGTGCTCGCCACGCTCGGTGTGCTCATCCTCGTGCAGGCGGGCGTGGTCATCCGCTACGGCTCGCAGGCGCACCAGGTCGACAGCTGGCTGCCGACGAATCGCATCACGCTGTGGGCCGACGTCGGCATCACGGTGGATCGCCTCATCCTGTTGGCGATCGGATGCGTGTCGGCCGGACTGCTGTGGATGCTCTACCGCTCGAGCCAGTTCGGACTCGCCACCGAGGCGGTGTCGGAGAGCGAGCGCTCCGCTGCCGCCGTTGGCATCTCGCCCAACTACGTCGCAGTCATCAACTGGGCGCTCGGTTCCGCCGTCGCCTGCGTCGCCGGCATCCTGGTCGTGCCGATCATCACCTTGCAGGTCACGTCGATGACCGCGCTCGTGCTCGCCGCCCTGGCGGCAGCGCTGGTCGGTGAGTTCAAGTCGTTCCCGATCGCCACCGCGGCAGGGTTCGCACTCGGCATCGGTCAGGCACTCGTCGGGCGGTTCGCCGATCAGGACGGGCTCGGGCCGTCGCTGCCGTTCATCGTGATCATCGTGATGATGGTGTTCCGCGGTCGATCGCTGCCGTTGCGCGACCACTTCCTCCAGAAGCTCCCGATGGTCGGTTCCGGCAAGATGTCGTGGGACTGGACGATCTTCGCGAGCGGCGCCGTCGTCTTCATCGTGTTGACCAAGGACGCCAAGTGGATCGATGCGATCACGGTGTCGCTCGGTGCGGGGATCGTGCTGCTGTCGATCGTGGTGCTCACCGGATACGCGGGGCAGCTGTCGCTGGCGCAGTACGCGATGGCGGGCTTCGGGGCATACGTCTCCGGTCGGCTCGTCGCCGTGTACGACATCCCGTTCCTCCTCGGCCTCCTCGCCGGCGTCCTCGCCGCCGTGCCGATGGGATTGATCTTCGCCCTCCCCGCGGTGCGCACACGCGGCATCAACCTCGCGATCGCCACGCTCGGACTCGGCACCGCGATGGAGCTGATGCTGTTCCGCAACCGCGAATACACCGGGGGCGTCGGGGGCACCCAGGTGGGTGACCCGTCGCTGTTCGGCTACGACGTCAGCTCGATCCGTCACCCCGACCGCTATGCGATCTTCGTGTTGGCGATGGCGTTGCTGGCCGTGTGGATGGTGGCGAACGTACGCCGCGGCCGGAGCGGCCGACGCCTGATCGCCGTGCGCACCAACGAACGCGCCGCAGCGGCGCTCGGGATCGACGTGGTGCGCGCCAAGCTGTTCGCGTTCTCGTTCGCCTCGGCCATCGCCGCGCTCGGCGGCATCCTGCTGGCGTTCCGCCTCAGCTCGATCAGCTACCAGTCGTACACGAGCTTCACCTCGATCCTCTACGCCGGACTGTCGCTCGTCGGCGGCGTCGGCCATCTGCTCGGTGCGTTCGTGGGCGCCACGATGGTGACCGCTGGCTTCAACCAGGAGGTCATGGAGTCGACCTGGAGTGGCGTCGGTCAGTACATCGAACTGATCAGCGGCATCGCGATCCTGTTGACGGTGCTGGCCAATCCCGACGGCGTCGCGGCCGAGTGGGTCAAGACGTTCCGGTACACCAAGCGCACGAAGAAGTTCGGCGAGTCGTACTTCATCAAGCTGGAGGACGTGTCCGTGTCGACCGACGGCGAGCACAACGAGAAGGTGCCGCCGCGATCGCTCATCGTCACCGATCTCTCCGTCCGGTACGGGGCGGTCACCGCCGTCGACAACGTGAGTTTCACGCTGACACCCGGCAAGGTGACCGGTCTCATCGGTCCCAACGGCGCGGGCAAGACGTCGCTCATCGACGCGCTCACCGGGTTCACGAAGGCATCGGGCAAGGTCCTCGTCGACGACGTCGACGTCTCCGGCGTGGGCGCCGCGGCGAGGGTCCGGGCGGGCGTGGCGCGGTCGTTCCAGTCGCTCGAGCTGTTCGAGGACACCACGGTGTTCGAAAACCTGAGCGTCGCGGCCGACCCGCAGGACATGGGTTCGTACTTCCGTGACCTCGTCTGGCCGAAGATCCCGAAGTTCCAGCCCGAGGTCGTGCGTGCGATCAAGGCGTTCAAGCTCGACGACGACCTGCACCGGGAGGTCAGCGACCTCTCTTTCGGCAAACGTCGGCTGCTCGCCATCGCCCGAGCCGTGGCGATGCACCCCAGCGTGCTGCTGCTCGACGAGCCGGCCGCCGGCCTCAGCTCGATCGAGAGCGTCGAGCTCGGCCGGGTCGTCCGCCAGCTCGCCGACGAGTGGGGCATGGCGATCCTCGTCGTCGAGCACGACATGAACTTCGTGATGGGCGTGTGCGACAACGTCGTCGTGCTCGACTTCGGCAAGATGATCGCCAACGGCACGCCCGAACAGGTGCGCAACGATCCAGCCGTGATCGCGGCCTACCTCGGACAGAAGTCCGACGAGGACCTCGACATCCGACCGTCCGACCTGAGGACGCCGGTGACCGCGGTGGGAGGTGGACAGTGACCGACATCGCGGACGCCAGTCCGTACGCGATCACCCGCACGCCGAACCTGCTGGAGACCCGGGCGCTCAAGGCCGGCTACCTCGGACGCGAGGTGGTGTCGGGCGTGAACCTCACCGTGAAGGCGGGGGAGGTCGTGTGCCTGCTCGGCCCGAACGGCGCCGGCAAGTCCACCACGTTGCTCACGATCGCGGGCGAGTTGGCGCCGGTCGACGGCATCGTCATGTTCAACAACGTGCCGACGTTCACGCCGATGTACCAACGCGTGCGCCAGGGCGTGGGCCTCGTCACCGAGGAGCGGCTCATCTTCACCAAGATGTCGACCCGCGACAACCTCCGCATCGGCGGTGGCTCGGTCGACAAGGCGCTCGAGCTGTTCCCGGAGCTCGAGCCGCGGCTCGACATCCGAGGCGGCATGCTGTCGGGTGGTGAGCAGCAGATGGTGGCGCTGTCGCGAGCGCTCAGCCGCGAACCGAAGCTGCTGCTGGCCGACGAGCTCTCGCTCGGTCTGGCCCCGATGATCGTCGACCGCCTGCTCGGTGCTGTGCGCAAGGCCGCCGACGACCTCGGCATCGGTGCATTGATCATCGAACAGCACGCCCGAAAAGCGCTGCGGTACAGCGATCGCATGTACCTGATGGCGCGAGGCCAGATCCGTTTGGAGCTGCCTTCCGCGGAGGCCCTGGAACGCCTCGACGAGATCGAAGAGGCGTACCTCAGCGGTACCGCCGAGAGTGAGGAGGACCACATCGAGCGCAAGCGCCGCAAGGACAAGCGCAAGGCGTGGGCTCGCCAGCGAGTGCGCGAGCGCGAGCTCCGCCGACTCACCGGCACACAGGTGTCGCGTCGGCACACCAGCGAAGACGACGACTTCTTCAACGTCGAACAGCAGCGGCGCGACTGGCAGCAACGCCTCCGCCGCGGTCGCAAGTTCTGAACACCAGGGGGATTGACACACATGGGTTACCGCACCGCTGAACTACCGCCCGTCGACCTCGACGAGTTCTCGAACATCCCGTTCCTAGCCAGGATGAAGCTGTTGCAGCTCCACTGGGTGGAGGCCGGCTTCGGCACGCCGAAGCAGACCACGATGTTCTACGTCTGGAAGATCTTCTTCTATGGCCTGTTCGGTCTGATCGTTGCCGCTGCCTTCACCAAGGGCCTCGAGTTCAACGACATCGGCGGCTGGTGGGACGAGCCGATCCTGTACCAGAAGCTCATGGTCTGGACGGTGCTGCTCGAGATCCTCGGTCTGGCCGCCACGTGCGGACCGATGGCGTTCCACTTCGACCCGCCGATCGGGGCGTCGTTGTACTGGTGGCAGAACGACACGATCCGCATTCCGCCGTACCCCAACCACGTGCCCTTCACCAAGGGCAATCGGCGCACCCCGTGGGACACCGGCCTCTACAAGCTGATCGTGTTCTGGCTGATCATGATGCTCTTCCTCTCCGGTGAGCAGGTGCCGGGGATGCCGGAGGGCACGGCCGGGATGATGCCGCGGTGGCCGTTCGTCGTCTACGCCTGCCTCATCGTGCTGATGGGCATGCGCGACAAGTGCGTGTTCCTGGCGTCGCGCGCCGAGCAGTACGTCCCGACCATGTTGGCGTTCGCCTTCTTCGCGAACTTCGTCGACATGATCGTGGCCGCCAAGATCTTCATCGTCGTCGTCTGGATGGGCGCCGGTGTGTCGAAGCTGCAGCACGGCTTCCCGGCGACCGTCTCGATCATGATCCAGAACTCGCCCTGGAACGGTTCGCGCAAACTGCGCATGGCGACGGTCCGCGACTTCCCGAACGACATCAGGCCGTCGAGGTTCACCCACCTCATCGCACACGGCCTCGGCACCACCGCCGAGATCGTGGTGCCGTTGACACTGCTGTTCTCGCCTTGGCCGTGGCTCACATGGATCGCGATCGTGTCGATGTGGATGTTCCACGCGTTCATCATCTCCACCATCCCGCTCGCCGTGCCGCTCGAGTGGAACGTCTTCTTCGGCTTCTGCGCAGGCTTCCTCTTCGCCAACTTCCACGCCGGCAGCGGCTACGGGGTCGGCGACATGCATCCCGCGTTGCTCGCGATCGTCGTGGTGTTCGCCCTGTTCCCGATCGTCCTGGGGGCGATCTGGCCCCAGTACGTGTCGTTCCTGATCGGCATGAAGCAGTACGCCGGCAACTGGGCATCGACCACCTGGTCGTTCCGTGACAAGGAGAAGGAAGACCGTCTCAACGAGCGCATCGTGAAGGCGGCCGACAACCAGATCGACCAGATCGAACCGATCTTCGGCAAGGAGATCTCGGAGATCTTCATCCAGAAGGCCATGGCGTTCCGGATGATGCATCCGATGGGTCGGATGCACATCACGATGCACATGCGCCACAGCGGTGACATCGATACGCGCGTGTTGCGCGAGGGCGAGTTCATCAGCAACACCCTGACGGGATGGAACTTCGGCGACGCCCACTGTCACGACGAGCGTCTCGTCGAAGCGGTGCAGCAGCGATGCACGTTCGAACCGGGCGACCTCGTCGTCGTGTTCACCGAGTCGCAGCCGATGTTCTCGAAGAAGGTGCAGTACCGGGTCATCGACGCCGCGCTCGGCGTGGTCGAGAAGGGCTGGTACCACAACGACGACGCGGCCCACGAGCAGCCATGGCTGCCCAACGGCCTGCTGCCCCACGTGATCACCTGGACCCGTGACGGATACGAGCCGTCGGGCCAGGCATACCCGGGACCGGGCAGCAGGGCTCCGGGGCTCGCCAAGGCCTGAGCGGCGTGACCACTGCGATCGTCGTCGGCGCCGGACCGAACGGACTCGCCGCGGCGGCGCGGCTCGCTCGCGCCGGCGTGGCGGTCACAGTCCTCGAAGGCGCCGCGACGATCGGTGGCGGGACGCGCAGCTCCGAGTACCTCGTGCCCGGGCTGTTGCACGACCACTGCTCGGCGGTGCATCCGCTGGCGCTCGCCTCGCCGCTGTTCAAGCAACTCCAGCTGCCGGGGATCACCTGGCGGTCAGCAGATGTCGACTGCGCCCATCCGCTCGACGACGGTACCGCCGGCGCGTTCTTCCGGTCGTTCGAGCGGACGGAGGCCGCGCTCGGCGTCGACGGCGCGCGTTGGCGCCGGTTGTTCGAACCGGTCGTCGAGCACTTCGACGACCTGTTCGAGGACATCTCGCAGCCGATCCTGCGCGTGCCACGCCATCCGGTCAGGTTGGCGCAGTTCGGCACGCGGATCCTGGCCCCGGCCACGGTGCTGGCGAAGCTCTGGAAGACACCACAGGCTCGGGCGCTGTGGACGGGAGTGGCCGCTCACGCGTTCTGGCGGCTCGACCGGCCGATGACGAGCGCGGTCGGGTTCGTCCTCACCGCTGCCGCCCACGCCCACGGATGGGTGGTAGCCGAGGGTGGCTCGCAGTCGATCACGAACGCGCTCGCCGCCGACGTGATCGCACACGGCGGCACCATCGAGACGGGCACCTCGGTGAACTCGGTGGGCGAGCTGCCCACGCACGACCTGCTGATGCTCGACGTGTCGCCACGGATCGCGCTGGGCATCCTCGGTGACCGTGTGCCACATCGGGTCGGCCGCGCCTACCAGCGGTACGCCCACGGGCCGGGAGCGTTCAAGGTCGATTTCGCGGTCGAGGGCGGCGTGCCCTGGACGGCCGAGGTGGCTCGCCGTGCCGGCACGGTGCACGTGGGCGGTTCCTTCGAGGAGGTCGTCGCAGGCGAACGGGCGGTGCACGACGGCCAGATGCCGGCCGCACCGTTCGTGCTCGTCGGCCAGCAGTACCTGGCCGATCCCGGTCGCTCGGTGGGCGACGTGCACCCGCTGTGGACCTACGCCCACGTGCCCAACGGTTACACCGGCGACGCGACCGACGCGATCATCGCCCAGATCGAACGCTTCGCACCCGGGTTCCGCGACCGCATCGTCGGCACGGCGGTGCGTTCGGCCACTGAGATGGCCGTCTACAACCCGAACTACATCGGCGGCGACATCATCGGCGGCGCGACCTCGCTCCGCCAGACGCTGTTTCGCCCCCGCTTCACGACCGACCCGTATGCCACCGGCATCCCAGGGGTGTACCTGTGCTCGGCGTCGACACCGCCCGGCGCCGGCGCACACGGGATGTGCGGCGCCAATGCGGCCACCAGAGCGCTTGCGCACCTCAGCGCAGGATCAGACCACCACGTGCACGCAGCCGGATGACGAGGAATCGAATGCGCAACATCTACATGACCGACGAACTGGAGGCGATCTACCAGCAGACGGTCGACTTCGTCCGCAAGGAGGTCACGCCGCACGGTGACGCCTGGGAACAGGCTGGCAAGGTGCCGCGTGACGTCCTGAAGCAGATGGGGTCGCTCGGCATGCTCGGGTTGCGGGTGCCCGAGTCGCTCGGCGGTCTCGGGCTCGGCATGATCGCGAGCGCCGTGTTCAGCGAGGCCCTTGGTGCGTCGACCTTCGGCGGCTTCGACGTGACGGTGCTCGTGCACACCGACATGAGCGGTCCGCACCTGGTGAACTCCGGGACCCCGGAGCAGCTCGAGCGGTGGATGCCAGGTGCGCTGGCGGGCGAGATGATCATGTCGATCGGCGTCACCGAACCCGACGCCGGTTCCGACGTCGCCGGCATCCGCACCTCCGCCGTCCGTGACGGCGACGGTTGGCGGATCAAAGTCACCAAGACCTTCATCACCAACGGCGTGTACGGCGACCTCACGATCATCGCGGCTCGTACCGATCTGTCGAACCGGTACGGCATCACGATGTTCCTGGTGCCCGCGGGCACCGAAGGGTTCTCGGTGGCCAAGAAGCTGTCGAAGCACGGCTGGTTGTGCTCGGACACGGCCGAATTGGTGCTCGACGACGTGTGGGTGCCCGACCACCAGGTGCTCGGCACGGTGCACCGTGGGTTCTACGAGACCATGAAGAACTTCCAGAACGAACGCATGGTGCTCATCGCGATGGGTGTTGGCGCGGCGCAGGTGGCCCTCGACATGACCGCTGCGCACACGCAGTCACGTCAGGCGTTCGGCGGGCACCTCTACGATCTCGGGGCGATCCGGCAGCGTCTGGCGATGAACCAGGCCAAGCTCGACGCCGTCCGAGCCTCGCTGTACCACGCAGCCTGGCTGGGCGACACGGTCATGGGTGCCGGGCTCGACAACGTGCGGGAGATGTCGGGTGTGAAGGCCTACGGCGCCGAGGTCGTCAACCAGATCATGTACGACTGCGTGCAGTTCCACGGCGGCATGGGCTACATGCGCGAGACGGCGATCGAGCGCATGTCGCGCGACGCACGCATCCTGCCGATCGGTGGCGGCGCCACCGAGGTCATGCTCGAAGAGGTCGCCAAACGTCTACTCTGAAATCGTTCGGCGTACAGGACTGCGCTGGGTGGCTTTGGTGTACGACTGCCCGCAGGAATCGGATCGAGGGACTCGCACCCGTCGACGTTGACGTCTATCACGTCCCGGATCCGATCCTCCGACGTGAACGCGTTCTTCGCGATCGCCGGGACATCGACTGCCTCGGCCGGCCACGACACGATCCGCGCACGCCGGCACCTGAGCACTGCCGCTACGTGATCATCGAAGATGCCCTATCAACACGCCTTTGATCCGCTGCGCGATTCGAAGCACGACGAGTTGAAGGCCGACCGTTTGGATGGTCTGCCGGGTGAGGCGAGCCATTTCGCGGCGAAGTACGGCATCTTCGCTGATGGGGTGTCGCCGTGGACGGCGAGTCTCCCGGCGGGTTGGGATGAGCGGCTGGTGCGGATCGAAGATCCCGACAGCGGCGCGGTTGCCTGTGTCTGCACCCGGTCGATCTGTGTGTGGCGAAGGTGTTGGCTGGTCGTGCGAAGGACGTTCGGTTTCTGTCGGCGGTGTTCCGGGCCGGTCTCGTCGATCCTGACGCAGTCGCTGCCAGGCTTGGCACGGTTGCGCTCCGCCCGAGCGAGGCAGGGGCGCTGCGTCGTGCTGAGAGTTTCCTCGAGGGAGTTCCACGACGCGATCTTTACGCCAAGGGCCCGCCTGTGGCGACGGCCGACATCGAGCGTTGCGGGGAGCGACTCGCACGGATGCGGGATGCGTCGGTGTTGTGCGGCCGCACCAACCGGGATGGTTCGGTGTGCCGGAACCCTCGTCGGGACTGCGCCGAACATCCCTGAAGCACCCGGCTGGCGACGCCTGCTGCGTCGATGTCGAAGGTCCGCGACCGAGCCACGCCGACCGTGGCATTGGTCGGGTGCCGTGCACTCAATCGCCGGTGGTGAGTGCCTGGTAGGCGGCGGCGAGAAGGTCGGTGACGGGTGTGGCACGGACCTGTACGTCGAGGGGGCCGAGTCTCGTGAGTGTCTCGGCTGTGTCGGTGGTGGTCCACGGGTCGGGCTCGTGTGTGGGGTGGGGTAGGGGCGCGCCGGGTATGAGTGGCCACCATGGTGCGACGGCGTTGCGGGTGCCCCGGGTGTCGGCGTCGCTGGTGAGGTGGGCGAGCACGTCGTTTCGGGTGCGTCCGCGCCAGGCGAGCAGGAGCCATGGGTCGTCGTCGAGGCGGTCGGCGAGCACGTAGAGCACGGCAGCGATGTGCTTGCACGGGTTCTCCCAGTCGGGGCACGAGCAGGTGGCTTCGAGGTCGTTCCACCGGCGCGGCAGCAGGGTCACGTTCGCCCGGGTGAACACTGCTTCGAGTTCGGCGGGGACCTCGCCAGCGAGGAGGCGGGCGGGGATGTTGAGCGTCGAGTCGATCTCGTGTTGCACGCTGCGCCACTGCTCGTCGGTGAGCGGGGCAAACGACACGTGACAGACGTATGGGGTTCGTCGTGACCCCTGGACCTGGGCGACGACGGCTCCGGGTTGCACGTCGAAGGAAACGAGTTGGCCTTGGCGCGCGTAGCGGCGGCCGCGGGTCATCCGCGCTCCAAGTCCGTAGGAGTCGAGCAGCTCGATCAGGCGGTTCGACCACCAGCTGTCGGCCATTGCGCCGCGCTGCTTGCGTGTTGCGATCCCGTCGTCGGTGGGGAGCGGTTTCGACGCCGGGTAGCTCCGCCACGGGTCGTCCCAGGAACGTTTCCGAGTCGGCATGTCAGGTCTCCTCGTGGGAGGGGTCGTAGGTGAGCAGGTCGCGCAGTTCGTCGGTCGACAGCTCGGTCAGCCATGTCTCGCCGGTGCCGACGACCTTGCCGGCGAGGGCTCGCTTGTTGGCGATCATCGTGTCGATGCGTTCTTCGACGGTGCCGGAGCTGACGAGCTTGTGGACCAACACGTTGCGGTGCTGGCCGATCCGGAACGCTCGGTCGGTCGCTTGGTCCTCGACGGCAGGGTTCCACCACCGGTCGAGATGTACGACGTGCGACGCTGCGGTGAGGTTGAGCCCGGTGCCGCCCGCCTTGAGCGACAGCAGGAACAGCGCGGGTCCGGTGATCGACTGGAACTCCGCGACCAGCTCATCGCGTCGTCTGCGGGTGGTGCCACCATGCAGCCACAGCACAGGCACCGGGTAGCGGTTCGCGAGGTGCGGCACGAGCAGTTCGCCCCACTCCGTGAACTGTGTGAAGCACAACGCCTTGTCGCCGGCGGCGATCAGCTCGTCGAGCAGTTCCTCGACACGGCTGAGCTTGCCTGATCGACCGTGCAGGGCACTGTGGTCCTTGGCGAGGTGGGCTGGGTGGTTGCAGACCTGTTTGAGCTTGGTGATGCCGGCGAGCACCAGCCCGCGTCGCTGCTGGGCGTCGACCTCGTCAGCCTTGGCGAGCAGGTCGTCGACGACCGCCTGATACAGGGTGGCCTGTTCTCGTGTGAGCGGGCAGTGTTCGGTGATCTCGATCTTGTCGGGGAGGTCGTCGATGATGCTGCGATCGGTCTTCAGCCGGCGGAGGACGAACGGCCCGGTCAGTCGTTGCAGACGTGCAGCGGCCTCGTCGTCCCCGTTGCGTTCGATCGGGATCGCGAAGCGCTCCTTGAACGACGTCATCGAGCCGAGCAACCCGGGGTTGACGGCCTGCATGATCGCCCACAGCTCGCTGAGACGGTTCTCGACCGGTGTGCCCGTCATTGCGATGCGCCGAGCGGCGCGCAAGCGTTGCACCGCTTTGGCCTGGGCGGTGTAGGGGTTCTTCACCTGCTGGGCTTCGTCGAGCGTGATCCGTCCCCACTCGACGGCGGCCAGGTTGTCGACGTCGCGGGCGAGCAGACCGTAGGAAGTGAGCACGACATCGTGAGATTTGCACAACCTGGCGAACGCCTTCACGGTCTTCGCCCGTGACGGACCATGGTGCGCGACCACACGCAGGTCGGGCGCGAACCGTGCCACCTCGCGTTCCCAGTTACCGAGCACCGACGTCGGACACACCACCAATGTCGGTCCCTCGACCGGGTCGGCCAAGACCGTCGCGATGAGCTGCGCGGTCTTGCCCAGACCCATGTCATCGGCAAGGCAAGCACCGAGTCGCAGCTGTCCGAGGAACCGCAACCACCCGACACCACGCGCCTGATACGGGCGCAGCGTGCCATCGAACCCGTCGGGCCGGGCGACGGGTTCGGCCCGTTCGTGCATCGCAGTGTCGAGGAGCTCGCCCAGCCGACCCCCAGCACTGACACCGACCGCGATCGCACCCTCCGGCGCCGCGATCGACGGCAACCCCAGACCGGTCCGGACCAGAGCCCCGACCGTCGCCTCACCCGCCGAGCCAGCAGCGCGCAGCAACCCTGCGACCTCATCGGGGCGGACCAACACCCACTGGCCGCGCAGCCGCACCATCGTGCGCTTCGCAGCGACCGCACGTTCGAGCACCGCCAGATCGGCTTTGGTGAGGCGCTCGTCACCCAGCGCCGCCTCCCACGTGAACCCGACGATGTCGTCGAACCCGAACCCCGCCGACGTCACCGAGTCGACCGACTTGGTCGTCTTCGTCGTCTTGGCCCGAACGCCGAGCCGGCGGCTGTTCGACCACCAGGTCGGGATCAACAGCTGCACCCCGACCGCGCCGAGCGGACCGACACGTTCGCTCAGCACCGTCACGAGCGACGCCTCGTCGATCCGGATCGGACCAGGAACGGCCTGATCGAGCAGACCTGCGAGCTCGGGAGCGACACGTACCGCACGCCCGAGTGCGGCAAGCACCGCCTCGCGTGCGTCATCGGCGAACGGAGACGCACCCCCGAAGACCTCGGTCGCCGCGACGACAAGACTCGATTCGTCGACGTCACACGCGAACGGTTCGATCCCCCACGACCGCTCGCGCCCCTCGGGCTCGACGACGTGGAGACGGATCGCCACGGTGCCGATGCCGGCCAACGCGCCACGCACCCACTCGATCAGCTCCCCGCCGAGAGCCTCGACCTTGGCGAGATCGGTGCCCGCAGGCAACCACGGATCGACGCTCGACAACGACCGCAACCACAGCTCCGGCACCGCTCGACGACCGGCCGCCCTGCCGACGAGCTCGATGCCAGCCATGCCCAGTTGCTCCCGGACCTGCCGATCGACCTCGATCGACAGGAGCTGCGCGGCGTGACGGTGCGACTCGAGGTCGTTCGTAGCCGGGACGAGTGACGCAAGAAGCGCCCGATCACCGGCAGTCGGCAGGGGCCACCACCACGAACGGGCCCGACCGTCAGCACCGACCTCGACGCCAGGTACGACCCGCCCGGAACGAACGAACCACGAGGCGACACCCTCCACCTGGGGCTCGCCGGGTGATGCTGGGTCGTTCGTCGCGATGCCGTCCATGTCAACGCTCACCGCCACGACCAAACCGTACCGGAGCCGGACTGCCCGCGGCGCTAGGAGTGAGCTCAGCTGCCGGGTCGGAAGTGGTTGAACCAGGTGGTGGGGTGGAGGTTGGTCATTCGCCAGTGGTGTTGGAGGTTGGTGTCGTTTTCGATGCCGTCGAGGGCGGGGTTCCAGAGGTGGTCGATGTCGATGTCGTCGACGAGTTCGTCGCGTGCAACGTCGAGTGCGGTGGCGAGGTCGTAGCCAGGGTCGGTGTCGGGGTCGGTTGTGGCGTTCTGGTCGATGAGTTCATCGAGCACGCGGTCGGGTCCGTCGGGTCGGGCGCCGTCGCGGCGGCAGCCCTGCGGGTGTGCCCGGCTGTTCTGGGGTGGTCCAGGTGGCCGCCATGCGATCGAGTGTGCGGTGCAGGAGGTACGCAACCACGGGTGAGACACCGTCGGGTTCTCCGGTGTTGTCGGGGTCGTTCGGGTCACCCCAGTCGGGCGGCCATCTGCTGGTCCACCGACGCGCCAGCCATGCGCTCGAAGGGACCCAACGATGCTCTGTCATGCCTGTTTGCTGCGACGGGTGGCCGGCCGCTCCGACATCGCTTTCGGGCCGGGAGCTGACACCTCCGGGGCCGGGTCGGGCTGGCTGGCGAGGAGGTCGGTGAGGCGGTGGGCGGCGCTGACCGATGGTTTGGTCTGGTGGCGGTAGACGAGCAGGGTCATCCGGGTGCCGTCGTGACCCAACTGGTCTGCGATGGTCTCGATCGGGACACCGGCTTGGGACATGAGTGATGCGGCGGTGTGGCGGAGTTCGTGTGGGTGCCAGCTGCCGTATCCGAGCTTGGTCGTGAGCGCGGCGAGGGAGCGGCGGAGGTTCTCGGGGGAGTAGGGCGTGCCCTTCGACGTGGTGAACACCAGCCCGTCGGTGTTCGAGTAGCCGGCACGCTCTGCGAGCTCGTCCTGCAGTCGGCGTTGCTCGACGAGTGCGTCGATGACGGGGTGGGGGAGCGACAACGTCCTGCGTGACCGGGCGGTCTTCAAGCGTTCGTCGATGACGAGTTTGCCGTCTTCGAGCTTGAGCGATCTGCGGACGTGGAGGAGTGCGTTGTCGAGGTCGATGTCGGCCCAGGTAAGTCCGGTGGCTTCACCGGGGCGGAGCCCGGTGAAGATCATCAACGTCCACAACGGATGCAGCACCTGCCCCTCGGCAGCGGCTAACAGTTCGCGGGCTTGGTCCGCGGTGAGGGCCCGGCCTTCGGCGGGCCGTCGCGCGTTCGCGGGGAGGTCGACGAAGCGGGCGACGTTGGTAGTGACGAGCCCGCGTCGGAGGGCGTGGTCGAGGGCTTTGCCGAGCACGGAGCGAACCTTGATCAACGAGGCACGGGACATGCCGTGTTCGGCGCGTTGGTGGAAGGCATGTTCGATGTCATCCGCAGTGAGGTTGCGGAGTCGGATCTTGCCGAGGTCGTCGATCAGGATCGTGCACGCCCACTCGTAGTTCCCCATCGTCCGCGCCGACAGGTCCTGCGAAGGGAGCACCTTCGTTTGCCACCGCTGCAGCATCGACCCCAACGTCTCGTTGCCATCGGGGATCGATTGGCCGGAGTCGACCGCGACAACTGCCTGCCGCAACGCCTTCTTCGCTTGGGCTTCGGTGAGATGCATGGTGCGTCGCCAGCCGTTGCCGACGCGAACTTGCGCGACCCACCGCACCGATGGCGGCTTGTTCGGGTCCTTCGCGGGGCGGACCCTCTTGTAGACGGAGCCCTCGCCGTTGCCGCGCATCTTCGGTGCCCGCTCTCGCGGTGTGTCACGATCGTTCCCGGTTGCCGCCATCTCCGCCCCTTCGCCGGTGGTGTGTTGTGACGGTGTGTGACGGCAGCGTACATCCATGAACATCGGTGCACGTCCGTGGACAAAGCACCTGCAACAGATGCACGTCGGTGAAACATCGGTAACAACCCGGGGGCGCCTCTGGGTCCATGACATGGAAGAGGTCAGGGGTTCAATTCTGGCTCTCCGACCCGTTCCGTGGGTGAGTAGCTGACCATCCGCGGGTGCACCCCGTTGCCCGGCTTGGCTTTCCGGCTGTCGAAGGCAAGTCAGCGAAGGGGTGCAACGGGGTGCAATCCAAGAGGGTATGGGCGCGCGTGCTCGGCGTCGAAACGGGCGTGGTGATCGAGCGGGTCGATGTCGATGAGGACGGTGGCGAGATCGTGGTCGGGTGTCGCCTCCGCAAGGGCGCCCGTCGGCGTTGCGGGCGTTGTCAGAAGCACTGTCCGGGCTATGACAACGGGGAGGGCCGGCGCCGTTGGCGGGCGTTGGACGCCGGGACGATCAAGGTGTTCATCGAGGCCGACGCTCCACGCGTCAGCTGCCAAGAGCACGGGGTGACCGTGGCGGCGGTGCCATGGGCACGCCACGACACCGGCCACACGAGGGCGTTCGATGATCAGGTCGCATGGCTGGTCACGCACACGTCGAAGACCGCTGTGGTGGAGTTGATGCGGATCGCCTGGCGGACTGTCGGTGCGATCGCCGCCCGTGTCGTTGACGACGCCCGCGCCGTGCGGGATCCGTTCGACGACCTGTCCCGGATCGGGATCGATGAGATCTCGTTCCGGCGCGGTCACAAGTATCTGATGGTCGTCGTCGATCACGACACCGGCCGACTGGTCTGGGCCGCGGAGGGCCACGACCGCAAGACCCTCCAGCAGTTCTTCGACCTGTTGGGCCCGGAGCGATGCGCCAAGATCCGCCTGGTCAGCGCAGACGCTGCCGAATGGATCGCCGCGTGCGCTCTCGACGCGTGCAAGCACGCCACGTTGTGTCTTGATCCGTTCCACATCGTTCGCTGGGCCACCCAGGCCCTCGATGTCGTCCGACGGTGGGTGTGGAACGTCCTCCGCAAGATCGGCGTGCACGGCCAAGCCGCGCAGCTGAAGAACTGCCGCTACGCGCTCTGGAAGAACCCCGAGGACCTCACCGACCGACAGAAGGCCAAGCTCGCCTGGATCGCCCGCCACAACCACAGCCTCTACCGCGCCTACCTGCTGAAAGAACAGCTGCGCCTCGTGTTCCAACACCGCGGCGACACCGCCGTCGCGATGCTCGACGCCTGGCTCGGCTGGGCACGTCGCTCGAGGATCCCAGCGTTCGTCGAGCTCTACCACCGCATCAAACGACACCGCGCCGGGATCATCGCGTCGGTCACGCACGGCCTGTCGAACGGATTGACCGAAAGCGTCAACACCAAGCTCCGGCTCCTCACCCGCATCGCCTACGGGTTCCGCTCCACCGACAACCTCATCGCCCTCTGCCTCCTCGACCGAGGAGGCCACTGCCCACCCCTAACCCGGCCGCAACTGACCCACGGACACAGCAGGAGAGCCGAATTTTAGGACGCAGTAACGCCTGGTGCCGAGACTGGCAATCTGTGACGTGCTCCGAGCGAAGAACTTGGTGCCGGGTGCAACACTTTCGGGTCGTCGATCGCCGTAGGTGATGATGGCGACGGTGAGCGTGAGGGGCGGACCGGATCCGGCGACGGACGATCGTGTCGCGCAGCTCGATGCGCTGTACCGGATCGAGTACGCCGGGATGGTCCGCCTCGCCTACACGC